>JAZTWS010000274.1:0-7986 GCA_045636005.1 Eubacteriales bacterium
CGTCGAGCGCGCCCGTCAGAAGCGCGGTCTTGCCTAAACGGGAGTGACCGATCACGGCGGCGTTGTTCATGTCAAGGGAGGCCTTCGTGGCGGCGTAGTCCAGAAGCCTCATGTTTGCCCATGCCCACATGGCGATTTTACCGGGGGAAGTCGGCTCGCGAAGCGTAAGATCGCTCTGTGCGGCCTCAGGCGTGACAACACCCGCAAGACCGTTGGAAAAATCGCGATTGTCGGTCGTTACGTCCTGATAAAACACCGAGAGAACGGCAAATCCATTATCTACGATTTCCTCGGCGGGAAAATATTTATCAGGAACGTTTGGCGAAAAATTATTGAAGACGAAGAAGGGAAATTTGCCTTCGCCTGCCGGTATGGTAGCCATAAAGGGAAAGGAAAACTCCTTGCCGCCGATCACCGTGTGAGCAATGACCTTGCGGCAGGTAGCCTTTCCCGCAAGGTTTGGGAACAAGCGGTAATCCAAAGGCGTTTCCTCGAAGGTAACTGAATCGGGTGCGGGAAGCGGCGTGCCGTACTCCTCGGCAAGCAGAATGTCTAAATACTCTTTTCGAACGCTTTCCCATTCCGATGGGGCAAACGGATGGATCTCCTCAACGCCGCGCTGTTTTAAAATTTCGTGAAGCATAGAAAGCCTCCTCTCGAACAAAATAAGATATTTTTATTATAAAATTTCACCCCAAAAATGTCAAGAGGGAAACAGAAAAATAAAAATAATTCACTAAAAGAGTTGAAATCTTCATAAAAATAGTGTAAAATATAGATATTGTTAAAATGGAAAGGTATGCCATGTATCCAAAAAGAAAAAAGCTTTCGCCGTCGCTTTCTTTGAGTGCGGTGCAAACCGATACATTTAAAACCGAAACGCTTTCGGTATCCATCGTTACGCCGACCGACGAAAAACGCTCGCCCGCGTCGCTTCTGGCGCTCTCAATTTTAAAGCGAGGAACGCAGAAATATAAGACGCAACGAGAGATCAATCTGCGTCTTGACGAGTTATATGCCACCTCGATATCGCTCAAGACCCAGCGTCTTGGCAATGCCAACATTCTCGGCTTCGTTGCCGAGATGCTGTGCGAGGCGTATACCGACGGCAAGACCGATATTTTCGGCGGTACGCTTGATGTGATCGTGCAGATGCTCTTTCACCCCTTACAAGAGGAGAACGGAAAGTTTCTTACCTCGTATATCGAGAGTGAAAAGAACAATCAGTGTGACGCGATCGAGGCGCAGATCAATAACCCAAGAGCCTACGCCGCCATGCGTTGCCGTGAGATCATGTTTGCGGACGATCCGTATGGCATCAATCTGCTCGGAAAGACCGAGGAGATTTGCGCGCTTTGCGAGGAGGAGATTTCCGCTTGCTATCGTGACCTGGTCGGCTCTTACCGTTATGAGATCTTTTATATCGGCCCCAGAAGCATGGAAAACGTGGAACAATATCTCGAAAAATATATGCTTCCGTATATCAAGCAGGAAAAGCACGTAGAGGTTGTGCAGACGGTGGCTCCCAATAAAGAGAGCGCGGTTCATCGCGTTACCGAGGATATGCCGCTGGCGCAGGGAAAGCTTTCCATCGGGTTCCGAACGGGCATCAACCTTCAAGGCTCTGATTTTTATGCCATGCTCGTGATGAACGAGATATACGGTGGCTCGCCCGTCTCCAAGCTTTTCATGAACGTGAGAGAGCGGTTGAGTCTTTGCTACTATTGCAGCTCGTCCTATGACATCGTTAAAGGCGTACTTTTCGTATCCTCGGGTATTTCCCCGAAAAACAAGCCGAAGGCCGAGCGAGAGATCTTAAAGCAGCTTGACGAGATCAAGCGCGGCAAGGTTACAGCGGCGGAGCTTGAAGCGGCAAAGCATTCGCTTTGCAACAGTTATCGTGCGCTTGCCGATTCGCCCGCGCTCCTTGAGGGCTACTATTTCTGCCGTGGTGAGCTTGCGGTGGATTGCACGATTGCGGAATGCATGGAAAAGATACAGGGCGTTACGCTTGACGACGTGATACGCGTAGCCGCAGGCGTTACGCTGGATACGGTCTATTTTCTGAACGGAAACGGAGAGGAGAATGAAGATGGTATCGATTAAAAAAGAAAATCACAAGCTGCATGAGCGTTATTATAAAATGCGCCATAAAAGCGGACTTGACATTTATGTATTTCCCAAAAAGCTGACCTCGACTTATGCGCTCTTTGCCACCAAATACGGCTCGGTAGACAACTGCTTCCGCCCAAGCGGCTGTGCGTCAATTACCGTTCCAAACGGCATTGCACACTATCTGGAGCATCGTATGTTTACCCAAAAGGACGGGAGTGACATTACCGAGCGCTTTTCGGAGTACGGTGCGGATTCCAACGCGTATACAACCTTTACAAAGACTGTCTATCTTTTTAGTTGTACCGAGAATTTTGACGAATCCCTGGGTGCCCTTATCGACTTCGTGACCGAGCCGCACTTTACCGAGGAGCTGGTGGAAAAGGAACGGGGGATTATCGTGGAGGAGATCAAGATGGGGGAGGATAACCCCTACGACCGTTGCTTTTATGGGCTTCTTGAGGTGATGTACCGCAATCATAGCGTTCGCATCAACATCGCAGGCACGGAGGAGTCGGTTTCCGCAATTACGGCGGATATGTTGAACTCCTGTTATCACGCTTTTTATAACCCCTCCAACATGGCTATCGTGGTTTGCGGTGACGTAACGCCCGAGCAGGTCATGTTTACCGTGGAACAACATCTTCCAAGTTCTTTTGTCTCGCAAGAGACAGAAAGAGTGTATCTCGATGAACCTGCCGAGGTTTATCAGCCACTTTACGAGGCGTATATGCCGATCGCCAAGCCCATTTTTACGATCGGTATTAAGGATTCTGTATCGTGTGACGCCGAGGAACGCATGGCGCGCGACGCGGCCATGCAGATCTTGTGCGAAATACTTTTTTCGCGTTCGGGAGAGCTTTATAACGAGCTTTTTGAGAAGGGGATGATCTCGCCCGATCTTTCGTATGGGTATTCGATCACCGAGCAGTTCGCTTTCCTCACGGTAGGCGGCGAGGCCGACGATCCCGAAGCGGTTTTGGCGCGTATCAAAAGTTATATTCGCGAAAAACAGACAGAGGGCATTTCCTCTATGGATTTTGAGCGTTGCAAACGCGTGATGCTGGCTGAGTATATCAAGGATTTTGACTCGACCGAGGAGATTGCCAACAATATGATCGACTTTATTTTTGACGGCGGCGATATTTTCGATTGTTATGAAAAGCTGGAAGGGGTAACGCTTGCGGAAGTGGAGCGTTTGCTTGCGACCGCATTTGACGAGGATTTCTTCTGTATTTCGATCGTTCGTCCCGAGGGGATGAAAAAGGAGGATGTAAATGAATAACGTAGTTATTTCTTTTCCCGGTCTTGGTATTGGGGAATTCGTTCTTGATCCCGTAGCCTTTTGGGTGGTACATTGGTACGGCCTTATTATAGTGGTCGGTATGGTACTTGCCTTTCTTTACGCTACATGGCGTGCCAAGGGATTGAATGTCAAGAGCGACCATATGCTTGACCTTGCGCTTTTCCTTATTCCGTGTGCTGTGCTTGGGGCAAGACTTTATTACGTTTTGACCACGCTTGGTGAAGGCGGCTATCACTCCTTCATGGACGTGATCGCGATATGGAACGGCGGACTTGCTATTTACGGCGGCGTGATCGCCGGCGTGATCACGGTGTTTGCGGTCTGTCGCTATAAAAAGCTCAATTCGTTCGATATTCTCGACTGTATTGCCCCCGGACTTATTTTGGCGCAGTCGATCGGCCGTTGGGGTAACTTTGTTAACGGCGAGGCATTTGGTGCGGTCGTTGCCGAGGGCTCTCCGCTTTATTTTCTACGCATGGGCGTGATCTCACCGATGTCGATGGACAAATTCGGAGACGCCGCCATGCATTTCGTACACCCGACTTTCTTTTACGAATCCCTTTGGAACTTTGCAGGTTTCCTCTTGCTGCACTTTTTCTATAAGAAGAAGTCCTTTTCGGGCGAGGTTACGCTTTGGTACGCTACGTGGTACGGCCTTGGCAGAATGATGATCGAGGGGCTCCGTATGGATAGCCTGATGGTAGGCCCATTCCGCATTTCCCAGCTCGTCGCCTTTGTTTGCTTTATTGGAGGCGCGGCTTGCATTATTACCAAACGCATTTTGGATCGAAGAAACAAGAAGAAAAACATCGTTTGAAGGAGATAAATATGGCTAAAATCATTGACGGAAAAGCAATTTCGGCACAGGTAAGAGTCGAGCTTGCCGAGGAAACGAAGCTCTTTGAAAAAGAACACGGCTTTTTGCCCGGTCTTGCGGTTGTCATTGTGGGTGACGATCCCGCCTCCCATGTATACGTTCGCAACAAGGGCCGTGCGTGCGACGAGGTTGGTTTCTATTCGGAAACGCATAAGCTCCCCAAGGAAACGACGCAAGAGGATCTGGAGACGCTCATTGACCGCTTGAATGCCGACGGAAAAATACACGGTATCCTCGTGCAGCTTCCGTTGCCGAAGCATTTGGACGAGGAAAAAATTCTCCTGAAAATATCGCCCGACAAGGACGTGGACGCCTTCCACCCTTACAACGTCGGAAAGATCATGATCGGAAACTATAGTTTTTTGCCTTGCACGCCTGCGGGCATCATGGTGCTTCTTGAGCGTTCAGGGATTGAGATCACGGGCAAAAAATGCGTAGTGGTCGGACGCTCCAACATCGTGGGGAAGCCGATGGCGATGCTTCTTTTGCACGCAAACGGTACGGTTACCATCTGCCACAGTCGCACGAAGGATCTTGCCGCCGTGTGCCGCGAGGCCGATATTTTGGTGGCCGCGATCGGTAAGGCCGAGTTCTTTGGCGCGGATATGGTGAAGGAGGGGGCCGTTGTGATCGACGTCGGCATGAACCGAAACGCCGAGGGCAAGCTTGTGGGCGACGTGGACTTTGCCGCAGTTGAGCCGAAGGCCTCGTATATCACTCCTGTTCCCGGCGGTGTTGGCCCCATGACGATCACCATGCTGATGAAAAATACGCTGACTGCCGCTAAGCAGTCGGTAAAGAGAGGATAAGATTTGTTTACCATTCGAATTGCCGATATTACGATAGAAATTCAAAACCGATACCGCTACGTCGCCGATCTTTGTGAGGGCTATAAGGTGGAGGGCGAGCCTGCCGCTTTTTCGGTGTCTGCCACCGAGGAGGATATTGACGAGGAGCTGGCGATCAGTGAGACCGCCGTTCCGCGCGCATATGCCGAGGCTACTTGCATTCACCGACAGATCGCACGCCGCTTGGCAGAATACAACGCCTTCTTGCTTCACTCCGCCGTGATCTCCTGTGACGGTGTAGGGTATGCCTTTGCCGCACGAAGCGGTACGGGAAAAAGCACGCATATCGCGCTTTGGATGAAGAACTTTGGAGAGCGTGTGCGCGTGGTCAACGGCGATAAGCCGATCCTGCGCCTTATCGACGGAAAATTTCATGTATACGGTACGCCGTGGAGAGGGAAGGAGTGCCTCGGGGAAAACACCTCGTGTATCCTTGAGGATCTCTGCTTCTTGGAGCGCGGGGCGAAAAACGAGATCGTCCGCGTGACCACGGACGAGGCACTCGTTCGTCTCTTTTCTCAGGTATATCTGCCCGAGGACGCCGAGGCATCGGCCGCCACCTTGGATCTGTTGGATATATTTATGGAGAAGACGCGCTTTTACCTTCTGCATTGCAATATGGAGGACGAGGCGGCTTTGGTTTCTTACGAAGGAATGCATTCAAAAAAGGAGAAGGAAGAATGAAGATCAAAAACGGATTTTTGTTGCGCGAGGTGGCGGGAAGCTATATTGTAGTTGCCACGGGCGCGCTTACCAAAAGCTTTGGCGGTATTATCAAGCTGAACGAAACGGGAAGCTTTTTGTGGAAATGCTTGTCGCAGCATACCGACAAGGAGACCCTCGTGAACGCGCTTACCGGGGAGTACGACGTTACGCGTGAGATGGCCGAGAGCGACGTTTCGGCTTTTTTAGAGACCTTGCTTGACGCGGGTGTGATCGAGGAATAATTTGTCCGCCTATTTTTGTTCCGAAGGGAGATAACAATGTACGAAAGAGAAAAGGACCTGAAAAGCCTGTTTACGCGCATTGCGGTCATATTGCTTTTCCTGATTTTATTTTTTAATATTTACAGCATTGTATACATGGAATGCGAATTGCTTGTTGCCGCATTTGAGGGCGTGATATGGGTTGAATGCGCGGCCGATCTGTTCTGTTCTTTTTTATATTTGCTTTCCTTTGTGGCTCCCGTTTGGATCTTTTACGGGCTTTCGCAGGGGAAGGGAGCGCGGGCTGTTGATTTTTCCGTGACGCTTCCGCGTTCGCATAGCCTTTCCAAGACGCTTTCCATTCTTTTTGTCTCTCTTGGTACTATTATTGCGGCGTCGTATTTGAATTCGTGGCTCGTTCCGTCCTTTTCAAGCGGTGGTATGAAGATCGATCACCCGTATCAGCTCGTTCTTCTTATGTTTTCCAGTGCCGTTATCCCCGCATTTGCGGAGGAGCTTTTGTTCCGAGGCGTGATCCTTTCGAATCTCAAGCCTTACGGAAAGGGAATGGCGGTTCTTGTCAGCGCGCTTCTGTTTGGACTTATGCACATGAACCTCTCGCAGTTTTTGTACGCTACGGTGGCGGGCGTGGTTCTCGGCGTCGTGTACATGGCAACGAATTCTCTTTGGCTTTGCATTTTGATCCATTTTGCGAACAATCTGTTTAGCGTGCTTGAAAACTATATGTTTCAGATTTTCGGAACGCAAAAAGCAGGGCTTATCTGTATGGCGGCAGAGCTTGTAATATTTGCGATCGGCCTTTTGTCTGCCTTGGCCTATTGGAAGGCGAAAAGGCAGAGAAGATATACCGAACAAAAGATATCCATTTTTGGCATGGAGGCGGAAGCGCGTGATCGGATTGAAGGACATCGGATGGTAAGACTGTTCTTCTGTCCTGCTATGATCATTTTTGTCCTTTCTGCAGTGGTAAATATGGTGTATGTGCTTTTAGCACAGTATGTAGTGTCATGACGGAACGCGATCTTTTTTGGATGAAAGAAGCGCTGGCGCTTGCCGAAAAGGCGGCCGCGCGCGGCGAGGTGCCTGTTGGCGCGGTTGTTGTACGCGGTGAAGAGTTGATTGCCGCCGCCTTTAACGATCGGGAAAACGGCAGGGACGCTACGGCGCACGCCGAAACTATGGCGATCCGCGAGGCTTGCTTGAAGCTTGGCCGATGGCGTCTTGAGGATTGTGAGCTTTATGTGACGCTGGAGCCTTGCCCTATGTGTGCGGGGGCAATCGTTAACGCGCGCATTTCGCGCGTGGTATACGGAGCCAAGGATGCGAGCGGCGGCGCGCTCGGAAGCGTTTTGGATCTTCGTTGCTATCCGCTTTGTGCAAAGCCCAAGGTAGAGGGCGGTGTGCTTGCTTCGGAATGCTCCGCGCTCTTGACCTCTTTTTTTGAAGAAAAGAGAAAAAAACTCAAAAAATAATAAAAAAGGTATTGCTTTTTTTCTGCCGATGTGTTATAATAGCAAAGTCGACGGCAGATGGAGGCATAGCTCAGCTGGTTAGAGCGCTACGTTGACATCGTAGAGGTCATTGGTTCGATCCCAACTGTCTCCACCAGAAAAAAGCACACATTTGTCTATCAAGACAATGTGTGCTTTTTTCAACTAAATCCATCCTTACGGACGGGATAAATCCCACTTGTGTGGGATGAAATCACTTCGTGATCCGACTTCGTCGGGATAAGAAGGACGGATTTAATTTCATCTAAGGCGGCACGCCGAAGATTTCATCCGAGCTCCGCTCGGATTTCACCGTGCGTAGCACGATTTCATTGATTATTTTGAAAATTTATGATATAATAAGCGAAAGAGGTGATTTTTATGGCCGAAAACAAACTCGCTGATA
>JAZTWS010000275.1:0-2466 GCA_045636005.1 Eubacteriales bacterium
CCTTTCCGTTTAGATAAACCGCGAATTTTCTGAAGAAACTTCTAAGTTTTTTCTAATATAACAAAAGAATTTCACTGATTTTTCCCAAAAGAAGATAAAATTGTAAAATATTTACAATTTTTAAATTGGAAATTTGTGGAATATTTTGTGTCAAATCCTATTGCATTTTATGGAAAAATATGGTAGAATTTTATCAGTAAAAAATGCAACCAACGAGGAGGAATTTATTTTATGGAATATTCGACAAAGCTTTTGATCGCAGACGAAAATCCTGCCGGTCGAAAGAGCCTGAAGGACGGACTTATGAGCGCGGGCTACCGAAACATTGAGGAGGCAACCGACGGCGAGGACGCGCTGGTAAAGATCGGGCGCTACCGCCCCGACGTCGTTCTCATCGACATCTGCCTTTCCAAGCTTGATGGCATCGGGGTTCTCCGCAATGCGAAAAATATTAACTTTTCCCCCGAAAAGCCGCCCGCCTTTATTCTCTTTTCGGTCTTTTCCAACCCCAACACCTTCATGGAGGCGGCAAGTGCGGGTGCCGAGCTCTGCCTCATGAAGCCCTATAATCTTGAAAGCCTTTGCGAGCATATCCACTCCATCGCAGCGGCACGCAGCAATGGCATCCACGCAGTCAGCGACGGCAAGCCCTCGGCCGACATTGAAACGCAGGTCACAAAGATCATACATCAGATCGGCGTCCCCGCGCACATCAAGGGCTACCAATATCTGCGCACCGCCATTCTTATGACGGTCAACGACAGTGATATCATCAACTCGGTAACTAAAGTTCTCTACCCCTCGGTTGCCAAACAGTATCGCACGACGACCAGCCGCGTCGAGCGCGCCATTCGCCACGCCATCGAGGTCGCGTGGGACCGCGGCGACGTAGACACGCTGAATTCCTACTTCGGCTACACCATTCAAAACAATCGCGGTAAACCCACCAATTCGGAATTCATCGCCATGATTGCCGACAACCTTCGCTTGCGCTATAAGATCAAATAATTTTCTCCTTTTTTGACAGGCTTTTTTCGCACCCACCTGTAAGGGAGAGGATACACGCATTCGCTTACTTTATCCCTCTCCCCCAAGCGAAAAAAGCACCCCCTCGTCCATATGGACGAGGGGGATTTTCTTTTTAATTTCTGAGGCTATGGATAGGTGCGGGGATTCTTCCGCCGCGCGCGATAAAGTCCTCGGAGGAATTTTGGTTGACCGCCATAATCGGCGCAGTACCAAGAAGTCCGCCGAATTCCACCGAATCGCCAACCTTCTTTCCGTATGCAGGAATGAGACGAACGGCCGTAGTCTTATTGTTGATCACGCCGATCGCGATCTCATCGGCGATAATGCCGCTGATGGTCGAAGCAGGCGTGTCACCGGGGACGGCAATCATGTCAAGGCCAACCGAGCAGACCGCCGTCATGGCCTCGAGCTTCTCCAGCGAAAGCGAGCCGCACTCGACTGCCGCGATCATGCCTGCGTCCTCGGAAACAGGAATAAATGCGCCCGAAAGACCGCCAACGTGCGAGGACGCCATAACGCCGCCCTTCTTCACCGCATCGTTCAACAACGCAAGAGCCGCCGTCGTGCCATGGCTGCCGCAACGCGCAAGTCCCATGTTTTCCAAAATATGCGCCACGCTATCCCCTTGTGCGGGCGTGGGCGCGAGCGAAAGGTCAACGATACCGTATGGGGTATTCAGGCGATTCGCCGCCTCGCATGCGATCAACTGACCGACGCGCGTGATCTTAAACGCGATCTTTTTAATGGTGTCGGCAAGCTCACCGAAATCGCACATTCCCTTTTTCTGAATGGCCGCCGCCACAACGCCGGGGCCCGAAACGCCCACGTTGATCACGGTATCGGGCTCACCCATGCCGTGCATCGCGCCCGCCATAAAAGGATTGTCCTCGGGAATGTTGGAGAACACCACAAGCTTTGCGCATCCGATCGAGCCGTTGTCGCG
Organism: Eubacteriales bacterium; assembly: GCA_045636005.1. Lineage (GTDB taxonomy): Bacteria > Bacillota > Clostridia > Oscillospirales > CAG-272 > RGIG8775. The sequence goes on from JAZTWS010000275.1 coordinate 1,973, forward strand.
CGTAAGATACGCAGTCTCCTTAATGATCTCACCCATACGCTTAACGGCATCCATGTTGATGCCTGCCTTCGTGGTTGCCACGTTCACCGACGAGCAAACGCACGAGGTGGTGGAAAGTGCTTCGGGAATTGCCTCAATAAGATTATGAGCACCAACCGTCATACCCTTCTGCACGAGCGCGCCGAAGCCACCGATAAAGTTGATACCCAACTCGTCGGCCGCCCGTTGCAGCGTTTTGGCAAGGCGAACGTAGCCCTCACTGTCAATAGCGCCGCCAACCAGAGAAAGCGGCGTGACCGAAACGCGCTTGTTCACGATCGGGATACCGTAGCCCGCCTCAAGCTCGCGGCAAACGCTCACGAGATTTTTGGCGCTCTTGGTAATCTTATCGTAAATTTTCGTTTCGAGCTTTCCTATGTCGTCACTGACACAGTCCAAAAGAGAAATGCCCATCGTAACCGTACGAATGTCCAAATTCTCTTCCTGAATCATAT
>JAZTWS010000276.1:0-3145 GCA_045636005.1 Eubacteriales bacterium
CCAAATGTAAGCCAAGAACTTATTTCTTTTATACTTACGCTTGTCCGCATCAACGATGGAGCCGATCAGCGGATCGTTGATCGCATCCCATACCTGCACCACGATGAGAAGAAGCGCATACCAAAGGTCCATGCCCATAAACTGTGTCCAGAAAATCGACATCGTACCCTTGGGCGCAAAGCTCATGTTACAACCAAGGTCACCTGCTGCATACGCGAGACAGTCGCGCATACCGAACCTGCGTTTTCCGTTTTCGTCAAGCGCTACGGATTTTTTCTGTTTTGCCATAATGTCCTCCAAAAATATAAAATATTTTGAGTTTTCGATAGTTTCATTATAAAGGATTTTTGCAAAATTTTAAAGTCCCAAAAGCCGCTTTTTGTGACATCAAAAAACGAAATATTGCAACGATTTTTGTTTATATTGCACAAACACACAAGAAAAAAATCTACATTATGGTAAAAAAGCAAAAAAGATTGACTTGTCCGCTTCTTTTTGTTATAATGAGAGAAAAAGAAGCACAAAATGCACGCGGAGGATTTCTATGTACAAGCTTTGCAAAACCGAGCAATCGACCAAACGGCAACGGGAAATTGAGGAAAGCCTTCTTTCCCTTTTGGAAAACAAGCATTACGAAAGCATCACCGTGACCGAGCTTTGTGAGCGATGTGAAATGCCGCGAAAAGCCTTTTATCGCTATTTTGATAATAAAGACAGCGCACTATACGCGCTCATTGAGCACACCTGTCAATCCTACGGCGGTTTTGCGGTGGGAAAGGAACGAAAAAAGCGGGCGCTTCACGAGGAAATGACCGATTTTTTCTCTTTCTGGAAAGAGAAAAAGCGACTGCTCGACGCTCTCGCCAAAAGCGATCTGCTCTCAAAGATCCTCGAGGTATCACTCAGTTTCCCCGTACACGAATTTTTAACCGTTTCCAAATTTTTACCCAACGAAAGCCCGTGGGAACGCGTACAGATCTTCAAATTCACCGTGGGCGGCCTTTTGCTCCTCATGATCGATTGGCACAGGCGCGGCTTCAAGGAAAGCCCCTCCGTCATGGGCGCGGTGGCGGCAAAAATACTCGGCACCCAACTCTTCTCCGCGCTTGACGAGATCGGATCTTAATTAAAATGCAAAAAACACCTTCACGGCATGGAATATCCTGCTCGGAAGGTGTTTTTTTTCTTATATCTTTTTCAATTTAGCAAAAGACGCCATCAGCTTCTTCGTGCCGACCTTATCGAAAACGATCTCGTAAAGCGTATCTGCGCCCATGGGCTTGACCGAAAGGATCTCGCCCTCACCAAAGGTCATGTGGCGCACGCGGTCTCCCGCCGAAAAGCTTTCGCTCGCCCCCGTGGGCTTGCGAAGCGGCTGACCGACCGTGACGCGCTCAAAGCGCGGTGCACTTTGATAGGAATAAAGCGTCTCGTCGTCCATCGGCGTAAAGGCACGTCTTCGGGGCGCGTCTTCCAAAAGAAGCTCCTTCGGGATCTCGCCAAGGAAGCGCGAGGGGGGATTGTACTGCGTTTTTCCGTACAAAAGGCGGCTTTGCGCGTAGGTCATAAAAAGTGAACGCTTCGCACGCGTGATGGCAACGTACGCAAGTCGCCGTTCCTCCTCGATCTCACTTTCACTGCCGAGGATCGACTGCATTCCGGGGAAGATGCCGTCCTCCATACCCACCAAAAAGACGATGGGAAATTCCAGACCCTTGGCACTGTGAATGGTCATCATCACGACGGCGTCTGCCTTCTCGTCATATTTATCGACGTCGGCAACCAGCGAATTCTCCTCCAAGAAGCCCACGAGCGTGGGTTGCATATCGGGCTCGTTTTGCAAAGAAGTCTCGTATTCGATCACGCCCGAAACAAATTCCTCAAGGTTGTCGAGGCGCTCCCGCTCGGTCTCGCCTTGGTCAATGATCATCTGCCGATAACCGCTTCGATTGATGGTTTCTCGGACAAGAGTTTCCAAGGAAACGCTTTCTGCCATTGCCGAAAGGCTATTTATAAGCGCAGCAAATTCCATAAGCTTCGAGGCACTCTTTTCGAGTGCTTTATATTTATCCGCAGTTTCAAGGACGTGGAAAAGCGAACAATTTTCCTCGCCCGCGATCGCATTTACCGCCTCAAGCGTCACCTCGCCGATCTTGCGCTTTGGCACGTTGATGATACGCAAAAGCCGCTCGCGGTCGTTTTTGTTGGCAATCAAATGCAGGTACGCAACGATGTCGCGGATCTCCTTGCGATCGTTGAAGCGAAGGCCTCCAAGCATACGGTACGGAATGCCGCTCTTGGCAAAGGTGCGCTCAACGCCGCTCGACTGGGCATTGTTGCGGTAAAGCACGGCAAAATCACGGAAATTCGCTTTACCTGACGAAACCGTACGGCTGATAATGTCGGCAATGTAACGCGACTCGCCATTTTGGTCATCCAGCTTCTTTACCGTGATCTTCTCGCCGCCGTCGGCCGCCGTCCAAAGCGTCTTTCCCTTTCGGCCCATGTTGTGCGCGATCACGGCGTTAGCGGCGTCAAGAATGGTACGCGTGGAGCGGTAATTCTGCTCCAGCTTGATGACGTTCGCATCGCCAAACACCTTGTCAAAATTCAAAATGTTTTCAATGGTGGCACCGCGGAACTTATAAATGCTCTGGTCATCGTCACCCACAACCATCAAATTGCGATGCTCGCCCGCCAAAAGCGCGGTAAGAATAAACTGTGCGTAATTGGTGTCCTGATACTCGTCCACGCAAACGTAACGGAACTTCTTTTGGTAATATTTCCGCACGTCCTCGTGTCCCTGCAAAAGCTCGACGGTCTTCATAATGATATCGTCGAAGTCCATGGCCGACGAGCATGCCATATCCTGCTGATACTGTCGGTAGATCGCGGCAATCTTGCGGATACGGAAATCCGAGCCCTCACTGTTCTCCAGCATATTGGGCGTCATCAGCTTGTCCTTGGCGGAGCTGATCACACTCATTACGCTCTTGACGGGAAAGGATTTTTCATCCACCGAAAGTTCCTTCATCGCGGCAATGACCGCCTTTTTGGAATCCTCGGCGTCGTAAATCGAAAAGGCCGACGGGAACCCGATCTTATCGGCGTTGGCGCGCAGAATTCGCATACAGATTGAGTGGAA
>JAZTWS010000277.1:0-2811 GCA_045636005.1 Eubacteriales bacterium
TTAAAGAACGCGCGCAGAATCGAGGGCAAGATCGCAATCGTCACGGGTAGCGCACAGGGATTTGGCAAGGGAATTGCCGAGCACATGGCTGCCGAGGGTGCTTACATTGTGGTTGCCGACATGAACGAGGCGGGTGCGAAGGCAACGGCCGACGAGCTTTGCGAGCGCTTTGGCGCAGGCATTGCCATTTCGGTGGGCGCTAACGTCAGCGACGAGGAGAGCGTAAAGGCTATGGTTGCCAAATGCGTTGCCGCATTTGGTGGACTTGACGTGCTTGTCAATAACGCAGGTATCGTTCGTGCAGGAAGCCTTGAGGAGATGACCAAGTCCAACTTTGAGCTTGTGACCGCGGTCAACTATACCGCTTACTTCCTTTGTGCAAAATATGCAGCTGCTGTGATGAAGATCCAGCGCGCCGTTTGCCCGAATTACCTTATGGATATCGTGGAGATCAACTCCAAGTCGGGACTTGAGCCCTCGAACAAGAACTTCGCATATGCGGGAAGTAAGTTCGGCGGCATCGGTCTTACCTCGTCCTTCGCGCTTGAGCTTGCACCCTTCGGTATCAAGGTCAACGCGGTTTGCCCCGGTAACTTCCTCAACGGTCCTCTTTGGAGCGACCCCGAAAAGGGACTTTTCGTGCAGTACCTTCGCGCAGGCAAGGTGCCCGGTGCAAAGACGGTAGAGGACGTTCGCCGCTTCTACGAGGCAAAGGTTCCGCTCAACCGCGGTTGTGAGGTCGTGGACGTTGTTCGTGCGATCCTCTATATCATCGAGCAGGAATACGAGACCGGTCAGGCCATTCCCGTAACGGGCGGCCAGGTTATGCTCCACTAATCGAAAGGATCCTTTTTATGAATATCGATGCACTGATTGAGGCGCTTAACGCGGAGACCAAGGAAGAACGCTTGGCGGCACTTCGCGAGATCAAGGCGCTTACCGATAAGGGCGTACTGAAAACGCCCGAAAAAACCGATTACGTTAACAATCACATTCATACGATCTATTCCTTCTCGCCCTATTCGCCCACCAAGGCACTTTATATGGCTTGGCAGAACGGACTCAGCACCGCGGGCATTATGGATCACGACTCGGTGTCGGGTGCCTATGAGTTTATCGAGGCAGGCGAGATCCTCGGTATGCCCGTGACCGTGGGCGCAGAATGCCGTCTCAATATGGAAGGCACGGCACTTGCGGGCAAGCGGATCAACAACCCCGATCAGATCTCGGTGGCCTATTCGGCCATTCACGGTATCCCGCATCAGATGATCCCGAAATTCGACGCTTTCTTTGAGAAGTGCCGCCGTCACCGCAAGCTGCGCAATCTCAAAATGTGCAGAAAGATAGGTGAGATCATGCTGCCTTACGGCGTTTCGATCGACTTTAAGCGTGACGTGCTTCCGCTTTCTTGCTCGTGGGAGGGGGGATCTGTGACCGAGCGTCACATTCTCTTTGCCTTGGCAAATAAGCTGATCGAGCGTTATCCTACTCCTGCAGAGCTTCTCGGCTTCCTTGAAAACGAGATGCACCTGAAGCTTTCGGAGAAGGTGAGAGGTCAGATCGCGGACGGTGACAAGACACCGCAGTTTTATGCCTACGACGTTCTCGGCGCACTCAAGAGTGACCTTGTGGAGAAATTCTACATTCCCGCCACCGACGAGTGTCCGAGTGCAGAGGAGTACATCGCACTTTGCAAAGAGACGGGCGCGATCTCGGCATACGCATATCTTGGCGACGTAGGAAACTCGGTAACGGGTGACAAGAAGACGCAGAAGTTTGAGGACGATTATATCGATCTTCTCTTTGATGAACTGAAGCGTCTCGGCTACAACGCCGTGACCTATATGCCCTCTCGTAACACGAGGGAGCAGCTTGAGCGCGTGATGCGTATGTGCCGCGAGTACGGCTTCTTTGAGATCAGCGGCGAGGATATCAACTCGCCCCGTCAGTCCTTCATCTGCAAGGCCATGGACGATCCCATGTTCGCGCATCTCACCGATGCGACCTACAAGCTGATCGCGCACGAGGAAGCGGCTACGAAGGATATCACAAAAGCAATGTTTTATAAGGCGTAACGCCAAAAAAGACGCCGAGTCAACGACTCGGCGTCTTTTGTTTTATTTGACCTTCATGGTAATATCGTTTTTGTTTTGTGCTTCGTTGGTATTGATGGAAATGGTCGGGGAAGGAAGGGAGCAGAGCGCACGAAGTTCATCGAGCGTCAATTCCTGCGCGGGCGCGAAGTCCTCGCTCATCGCGTAAGCGATCAGACGCTCCTTGAGCCATGCCGCACCGCAGTCGCCGTCCTTAAAGCTCAGCGAACAAACGAAGAGCTTGCCGTTTCCTACCTTATATTCGAACACCATGGCCTCGCGGCGCGCGTTCTTGTAGGTGGTTGCCATGTCGATGATCGGACGGTGGGAATATTTTTTGAGATCCAACACCACCGCGCGTCCGCCGTTCAGCATATCGCGGAACTGCCATGCGCAGAAGCCGTCATGCGGGAAGTCGGCAAGCGCGGGATGATCGGCGATCGCCGTTCCGAGATGACCGCCCGTTCTGCCTGCAAGCGCCAGCTGGAAGATGGTTCCCTCCGAAACGAAGGGGGAGGTGCCGAAGATCAGCACGTTTTCGCCGCCCGCAAGGCGAGCCGTCAGCTCGTCGAGGCTCATGCCGTTCGAAAGAAAAAGATTTGCCTTCTTGAGTGTCGCAGGCGAGGGAAGCTTCTTTGCTGCCTTCGGGAAGACATAAAACGACCACTCGTTTTCGGCATCGGTATCACCGCCCGCGAGCGAAACGGCGAACGTGAGT
>JAZTWS010000278.1:0-7339 GCA_045636005.1 Eubacteriales bacterium
AACGAAAAACCCCTTCTTATTTGTAGCCATAAAATGCCCCATTCACCTTGGTTTGCAAGGTGTCTGCGCTTTTTTGAAGAATGGCGCGACATAGCCTCCCTCGGGGAGGGAGGCTTGGTTTATGCGCCTCGTTTGCACAAGCATAGTCAGACCGATAAACTTCAAGTTCACGAAAGTCGCAAGTTTTTTTGCAATAGCTCTTGCAATTTTTGGCAGGGTGTAATATAATGAAGACGTAAAAACCAAAAAGGAGAATTCAATCATGAGCAAAATCATTAAAATCGGTCTCGTTGGCGTTGGCCGTATCGGTCGCCCCATGGCAACGAGAGAGATCAATCTTTATCCCGACAAGTTTCAGATCGTTGCCGCGTGCGACCTCATTGCAGACCGCACCGCGCAGATCGCGAAGCTTTACGAAGGTTGCCGCGAGTACACCGACTATGCGGAGATGCTGAAGCAGGAGGACATTGACCTGGTGTACATCTGCACCCGCTCCTGCGACCACTACGAGCACGCGCTGATGGCGTTTGCCGCAGGCAAGGACGTGCTTCTTGAGAAGCCGATCACGGTTTCCTACGAGCAGGCCGTTGACCTTTACAACCGCTCCAACAAGCCGGGACTTCCCCGTCTTTACGTACACCAGCAGAGACGCTATGAGGCAGCCTTCAACAAGGTAAGAGAGGCCGTGGAGTCGGGCAAGCTCGGACGCGTTTACGAGGTCAACACCTCGCAGAACGACTTCCAGCATCGTGACGACTGGCAGACCCTTTCCGAGTTCGGCGGCGGTCAGCTTCTCAACTGGGGCCCCCACATCATCGACCAGTCGCTCCAGCTTCTCGGCACCAAGACCTTTGATCTGCAGAGCTATCTTACGCAGGCTACCGCAGGCGGTGACTGCGAGGACCACCTTCGCATCCGCTTCATCGGCGACAACAACCGCGTCGTCAATATGTGCATCAGCGGCGGCATGGCACTTCACACGGGCCGTTATTTCGAGGCCTTCGGTGATCGTGGCGCGGCCGTTTACGAGGACGGCAAGCTTAAGCTCCGCTACATCAATCCCGAGCAGGAGATCCCGCCCGTACAGTCCAACCCCGGCACCCCCGGCGCGTCCTTCGGCGCCTCGGGCACCTTCCAGTCCAAGCTTGTCATCGATTGGCAGACCGAGGAGATCGAGGTCCCCGTTGCCGCAGGTGAGCTTGCAGACTTCTGGCCCGCCCTTTACGACACGCTGGTCGACGGTAAGCCCTTCCCCGTCACCGACGAGGATATTCTCGCCATCATGCGTACCATCAGCACCGTCAAGGCGCAGAACAAGTACATCATGAAATAATCCCCGCATCCGCGGAAAAAGGCCGAACCAATATTGGTTCGGCCTTTTGTATAAATGAATGTTTTTAGGGGCGTGGGGAGCTTTTTTCAAAAAGCTCCCCACATCGTTCTCCCCGATAAATCAAAATTTGAAATATTCCAACAATTTTTCCGAAAAAGCGTTTAAGGGGGACTTTTTAGCCCCCCTTCGCGTTTCTTGATTTTATTCTACGATCTTTTCGCCATTCCAAAGCATCTTGGCGTACTCGACAGTTTTTGTGACCTCCTTGGTCAGCACATAGAATTCACCGCCGCCGTTGATGGTGAGGTAGGAATTGGACTCACCGAGCTGATAGAAGGAATAGACGTTATCGATTCCCTCGGTCTTGTCGGTCTTTTTGGTCTTGACGCGGTAGGAAAGCTGCCACTTGTCCGCGTCCGCGACAAGCGCCTGAAGCTCCTCCTCGCTCTTTTCGGCCTGCCCGAAGAGCGAGCCGTAGAGCATATGACGGTAAAGCTCCTTGAACTGCCGCACGTCGATGGTGCGCGTCTCGCCGTTCATGGTGGCAACAATGCGCTCCACATCGTCCTTGCCGATATCAAAGGTAAGCACCATCTTGCCCTCGGGCGTTTCGATCTCCACCGTATCCATCAGCAGGATGTTGATGTGGAAATAGTAAGGCTCCACCCAGTCGATCGTATTCCAAGTAAGGAAGGGCAACGACGCCGCGCCCACCTCCAAGATATAGTCAAGCGCCTCAAGCGGCATATAGGTCTTGCCGTCCTTGCTGATCTCGCACTCGGCCATCACATAGTAGGAGCCAAGCTCGGTCTCCTCGCTGAACCAAAAACGGTTCTTGAGGTAATAGGTACCGGCGTTCGTCACCGACTTGAAGTCGTACGAAAGCAAGGTTTTCGGCTTATCCAAGCCGTAATCCATAACAGCCTTGTCGCTGATGCCAAGCTTTACCACCTTGGCATTTTCAAGCGCCCCCAGCTTCTCCATCGTCATCGTGACCGCCGTGGATTCGGGAACGTAAGCCAAAAGATCCTCGTCGATCATCTTGTAGGACTGCGTCTGATATTCGGTATTCTCTCTCTCCTCGTAGGGCCAGAAGGTCAGCGCCGTCACGAGCGACGCGGAGGGTGCGCCCGCCTCGTCGTAGGTGTACTCGTACACGCGGAAATTCTCAACCTCGGGGTAGTTGGTCTCGTTGATGCCGTAGGCCAACATGGGTGTGATATAGGACTCAATGGGCTCAAGGAGCATCGAATAGTAGGCGTTGACGATATACACCGTCTCCCTACCCTCTAACATCACATAATAGCCGTTACCCGACACGATGGCATCCCCCACGTGAACGGTATAGACCTTACCCGCGTTGCTGGTCACAGTGACGCTTGCCTGCGGCTTATCGAGGCCGTATTCGGCAAGCCCGTATTTCGCGATCACGTCCTCGCCGTATCGGCCGTTGTTCATCACCACCATGCTGCCGCAAAGGGCGGCGAGGTAGGAATAGTTTTCGGCGTTGTAGCTCACCGACTCATAGCCGCGAAGCACCGTGGCGCCGTCCTTTTTCTCAAAGGTGTAGGTGCCGTGCGTGTTGGTCACGCGAAGCGAACGAATCGCCGCACTCTCCACCTTGGGAAAGATCATCAGCATATTGTAATCCGAAACCGACTCGCCGCCCACGGTGTCCACCACGGCGTAGACCGAGGTCTTACCCGTATCCGAAACCGCAACCAGCGTACCCGCGTCGGTGACGAAATATTCCTTGCCGTTTTCATACGTCGTATCCAGCATATAGCCGGCCCCGTCAAAGAGCGCGTAAGCCCCGCCCGATTGCTTGACGGTATATTCGGTGCCGTCGGCATCCACAAATTCAAACCGTGATACGAGCGCGTTCACCACCGCAAGCGCCACGCCCAAAAGCACGAGGGCGCACGCGGCAAGGATTATCGCTTTTTTCTGGCGTACCGCCAGCGTTTTTTTCGCGCTCATTTCTGCTTTCTCCTTACGATCACGAAAAGTCCCACGCCAAAGAAGAGGACGGGCGGCAGGATCGAGAGCCAAGCGGTGAAGCGGTTGGCACGCTCGGTCGTAAGCGTATCAATGGTAAGATCGGCAAAAGGAATATAGGGAACGTACGAGGGTACGGCATCCTTGCCCATCTGGTAGAAGGCTTGATTGAGCACCTCACTGTTGCCGTATACGTCGGAGTTAAGAATTGCCTCGGTAGCAAACTCGGCCGAGCCCGAAACCAAAACGTAGGAGCTCTCGTCCGCGTGATCCCAACCGTTCATGTCCTCCTGCACGGTCTTGGGCTCGATCGAAAGCATCATAAGGCCGAAGGTGTTGTTGGGCGTGGCCTTGGCCACCTCGCGCCCACCCGCCACGGCAACGGCGTCGGCACTCGAAGAGAAGACGCGGTATACCTGACGAGCGCTGTTTCCGATGGACTTATACGCATAGGTGAAGGGCTCACCGCTTGTCTCGTCCACCACGGTCGCCACGTCGTAAAGCTCGGAGAAGGTGAGCGGCATGGCGTTCTTGAAGACCACGCGCTGCGGTACGGGCGCGGAGCGAAGCTCGCTGGTGAGCGAGGCACCCATGCCGTACTTTTCAAACTGTGCCATAAAGGTGTGACCGTTCGAGGTCAGCGCATTCTGCGTGCTCTCGCTTACCACCATAGGAAGCCCCTCGTCACGCTCCAGCGCAATGCCCCATTGCTCAAGATACTTCTCAAGGTTGGGAAGGCGCGGGCAGTCGGGCGAGGTAAAGACCATAAGCGAATGGTTGTCCTCGGCCAAAAATTCGTCGAGGATCTGGATCTCCGAAATATCCGAAATGCCGTCGTCAAGCGAGCGGAAATCGGCCGTCGGCTGATAGGAAACGAGCATACGGCAGTCGGCGGGGATTCCCTCGGTCACGAGATCGTTTATCATCTGGATGCGATAGCCCGCGTCCTCAAAGAGATAACCGAGCGCGGCATCGCGGAAGGTCTCGCCGTGTCCCATCAGAATACCCACCACGGGCTTTGCCACCTGCGTCACCGCCAAAATGGCCGACGCAAATTTCTTGTTGCCGTGGTACGCGAAGGGCGAGGTCGCCCCCGACGAGATCATGAAAAAGTCCTCGGCCTGATAGTGACGGTACTCGTTATCGTCGCCCGTCACAATGACGTCGGTATTCACGAAGCGCGTGTTGACCGACTTGCGATAGGGTGTGAGCGACGAGGGATTCTGATAAATGTCAAGAAATTCGACCGACACGGTGTCGGGATAGTGCGCCTGCAGCTCAAGCGCGGTGGTAAGGACGTACTTGGAGTAGCTGAGATCCATCAAATTATCCTGCGCGTCGCAGAACTTGATGGTCACCTTCACGGGATCCTCACCCGCCTCGGCGCGACGGGTATTGACGGTCTCGAAGGTCTCGTCCAAAAGCTCGAAGCAAGCGTCCGAAACGGTAAACATACTCTCCTTGGTCATGTCGATATACCAAAGATATTTGGCCGAAAGCGCCGTCACGATCACGTTGGCAAGCAAGACCGCGGCGATCACAAGCACCGTGATGGCCGTCGCCATGCTTCCGTAACGGAAGCGGCGCGTTCTCATAAAACTTCCTCTCATGGCTTTTCCTCCTCAATTCCAACGGCGTCTCTCGTACACGCGCACCGTGAGGAACACGAAAACAAAAGTGAGAGACAGATAATAAAAGAGTGCCGCAATATCAAATTTTCCAACGAAAAAGCTCTCAAAGCGGCTAAGCACCGAGATCCAGTCGATTACCGTACGAACGGCGACACTGCCCACAAGGCGCGTGCCGTCGGCGTCGCTTCCAAGCTGATTGAGGAAGGTGGGAGCCACCATCAGAATGATCACGCCGATGGTCGAAACGGCCGCCGCCAACTGACTTTCGGTCAGTGCCGAGATAAACACGCCGATCGCGATAAAGACCGCGCCCACGAGAAGCACGCCAACAAGCGCGCCGAAAATAAGCGAGCCCGAGGGGCCGATGTTGGCGGCCTGCGACGCGTACTGCGCCGCCGCCTTTTCCTCGGCGGCCACCGAAAGAAGCGGAATGAGGTTCACGCAGGAAAGAAGCACGGAGCTGAAAAAGACGGTGAGTGCGGCCAAATACTTGCCAAGCACCATACCCGTGATCGAAACGGGTGCCGTTAAGAGCATCTGCTCGGTGCGAAGCTTTCGCTCCTCCGCAAACGACCGCATGGTAAGCAGCGGCAGAAGGATCACGAAGGCAAAGATCATGTAGTAGAAATAAAGGGAAAGATCATAGCTCTTAGCGTGGAAGGTCGTGTAAGAGAAGACCAGAGCCGAAAGGGCAAGAAAAATGCCCATATATACGTATCCGATGGGGTTGATGAAGTAAGACCTCATCTCTTTTTTATAGATCGCAAACATGTCTCTTACTTCTCCTCCTTTTCCCCGGAATCAAGCCCTATGGCGCTTTCGCGCTGCCCGTCGGCCGTTCGCTTTACGATATCCTTGGCAAGCTCCTTCTCAAGCGCCGCCTTGTCGCCGCGCGAAACGCCCTGCTTGCCGCGTCGCGCACCGGGGCGCGTGGGCTTATCGGTATCGTCCACAATGGTGATGAAAATATCCTCAAGGCTCATGCCCAGCGTCTCAAGTCCCACAATGGCAAAGCCCTTCCCCGCCATTGTGAAGAAAAGATTCTTGCGCACGTCGGTACCCGACGCGCTCTCCACCGTGTAGGTATAGGCCTCGCCGTCACGCTCGGCCAGCTGCTCGGCGTAGACCACACCCGAAAGCTCGCGAAGTGCCGATAGCACCTCGCCCTTGGGGCCGCAGATCTTCACGTTGAAGCGGCGACCGGCCTGCACCGCGCGGGTGATGTTTTCGGTCAGCTCGTTGGCCACGATCTTGCCCTTGTTTACGATCAGAATACGGTCACAGACCGCCTGCACCTCCTGCAGAATGTGCGTCGAGAGAATGACGGTGTGGCTCTTACCGAGCGTGCGGATAAGGTTCCGTATCTCGATGATCTGCTTGGGGTCAAGACCGACCGTGGGCTCGTCGAAGATGATGACCTCGGGGTTGCCCACCAGTGCCTGCGCGATGCCGACACGCTGGCGGTATCCCTTGGAAAGATGGCCGATGAGGCGCTTATAAACGTCGTAGATCTTCACTACGTCGCAGACTTCCTTCAAGTGCTGCTCGCGGTTTAAGGTGCAGCCCTTGAGCTCGTAGGTAAAGTTAAGATACTCCTCTACCGTCATGTCAAGGTAAAGCGGCGGCTGCTCGGGCAGGTAACCGACCTGCTTTTTGACGGCCAACGGCTCGTCCAGCACGCTGTGTCCCCCGATCTCCACCACGCCCGACGTGGCCGAAAGATAGCCCGTGAGAATGTTCATCATGGTGCTCTTTCCCGCACCGTTGGGGCCAAGCAAGCCTACGACCTCGCCGCTCTCGATCTCGAAGCTTACGTCGTCCACGGCCGACAGATTGCCATAGTTCTTTACAAGATGCTCTATTTTTATCATAACAAAGCGTCCTTTCTTTACAAATACAGAGTCATTATATCATCTATTTATAACAGTTTTGTGAACATAACCGAAATATCGCGTGGAAATGTCGTTTTTTTGCGATTTTAGGGGACGACACCAAGGGCTCTGCCCTTGGAACCCGCCAGCCTTTTGAAAAAGGCTGGTGCAAAAACTTTTCTCGCAGGGTTCGCTTAAACTTTACGTCATTTTGGGACGGAAAACCAACGCGTTGGTTTTCCGTCAGCGCAAAGCACACACACCGACAAAGAAAGCTCGCTTTCTTTTCGGTGTTGTGGCGTTTGCGCGTCCTCGGCCGTCTCTTAAGACGGCCTCAAAATGACTTGGACATTGGAAGGTACGTTCGTTTTCGCGTATTCGTTCGTACGGCGCAATACCAAAACCCATTTTGTTCGCGAGAAAAGTTTTCGTCCACCTTTTTCAATAGGTGGCGGGTTCCAAGGGCAGGGCCCTTGGCGTTCCCTCACCCTCTCGTTTTTCTCGCG
>JAZTWS010000279.1:0-4299 GCA_045636005.1 Eubacteriales bacterium
ATGATGATCCTCACTCCAGGTGGCAATACAGATCATCAGAATGTCCGCGTCGGTCTTCTTGAGTCCCTCGGCTGCCGCGCGTACGGTATCCAGGTCGTGCATTACGACGCCCACGTTCTCGCAGGCAATGCCCTGTGCCTCCAAGGTCTCGGAGGTCTTATTCAGAAGCGGCATCGCCTCCTCGTAGCCCACCTCAAAGGGATGCGCCAAAGCAACGGTTGCTATTTTCAATTTCATAACGAGTCTCCTTTTTATTCTTTACTCAATTTCCAAAATTCCGAATAGGTCGCACTCTCACCCACGCCAATATCCATAAGAGGCGAAAGCGTTTCCACCTCGACCATGTGGTCGCACAGAAAGGTCTCGAACGAAACGCCGCCGTCGGTATACTCGGCCCCGTTCTTCACGTCAAGGAGCTTTTCAAACACAACGCCGCGATTCACGTAGCGCACGCTCTCCAACGGATGTCCGACACCGATCTTGTATTTCTGTCCCGTAGGATAGTGGTCGAGCGTGATGAGGTCACGCGCATAGGTTGCCCGCTCGTCACCAAGGCTGGTATAATCCCACGTGGTAAAGACGTGGTTGGGATCGCTTCCGCCATCGCGCAACGCAAGCGGAATATACTCCACTCCGCCCGCCGCCATTGACGTGACGCCCCAAAGCGCGACGCGACGCGGCGCACTCGCGGTATTTTTTACACGGTGAACGATCTCAAGCGTGTTGTCCGCACAAAAACGGATGCTCACACGTTTCTCGGCGCGAAGCCAAGGGTCATTTCCCTGCTTCACAAGCAGTCCATCCTCCGTCACCTCGACTAAAACCGCGTCGTTGTCGGGATAATAGTCATGCTTGCCTTCGGGCGCCAGCCACAAGCGGTGACCGCCGCGCACGCGCCACCCGTCCGGTGTTGCAAGCTCGGTCATGTCGCTTGGCTGCTCAAAAAAGAGATTCTCACTGCCTCGGAAGGAAAGATAGGAAATGCGAATGCCGTAGTCAAGTGCCACGCCGACCGTGATATCGCCCTCCTCGGCGCAAAAGAGACGGCCGAGGATTTCATGCTCCCACTCGTAAGTGCGCATACGATTAAGGAAGCACGCGGTAAGGCACCACGCGGAAGGCGTCGTTGGCCATGCGGAAGCCCTCGGCGTAGGTCACGCCGCACTGGATGCCGCGGTAACGCGCAATGATCTCGTAATTCTCAAAGAAATCCTTGTCTGCCATGGTATCCTTGTAGTTGTCCTGCATCCAGCTGATCTGGCTTTGATGGCAGCGGCACATCTCGATCTTGGTCTCCATAAAATCGGTAATATCCACATACTCGGTGGGCACAAATCCAAGACCGTTTACGGGCTCAAAGTACGCGATGATCGGGATCTTATCGTAGGGCTTATTGGGAGTCTGGAGCTTTGCCACGGGGATCATGACCGCAATGTCGTTGATGATCTTGCTGGTCAGCTCGTGGTCGGGGTTATAATCCTCGGGATTGTGCGTCAAAATAATGTCAGCCTTGCAGTAACGCACAAGATCAATAAACTTAAGTCTTGCGGTCTTGTCCTCAAAGAACATCTCGTCATCGTAGTCAAGGCAAACGTACTCCGCGCCGATCACGGCGGCAGCCTTACGCGCCTCTTCCTTACGGATGGCCGCGATCTCGTCCATGGGAAGCGTTGCCGAGCCGACGTTGCCGTTGGTTGCCGTGGCGGTAAACACCTTGTGTCCAAGCTTTGCGTATTTCGCAAGCGTACCTCCGCAGGAGGTCTCAATATCGTCGGGATGTGCGCCGATTGCCAATATGTTCATAAAAATGCGTCCTTTCTTGGAAAAATAATTTGTATATTGATTTCATTATAGATATGCCATGCCGTTTTGTCAAGAGATTTTTCTTCATCACGTACAAATTTGTCCAAAACATATCAAGAATTGTCGGCAGAAAAAAATCGCATACAACTTCAAAAAAGCTATTGCATTTTTGGTTTTTTTGTGTTATAATAACGGGTGGTCAAAAAGTGGGCATGATTTCATGCCGCAAAAAAACTGTGAAACCTCAAAGTCAGGAGATTTGTATATGGAAAGAACAGAACGCAGAGTCGGTACCGTTTCGAGAGGTATCCGTTGCCCCATCTTCCGCGAAGGAGACAACCTTGCCGAGATGGTCACAAAAAGTGTCCTTGAGGCCTCCGAGATCGAGGGCTTCCCGATTTACGATAAGGACGTCATTGCGCTTACCGAGTCGATCGTGGCACGCGCGCAGGGCAACTACGCCTCGGTGGACGACATTGCAACCGACGTAAAAAATAAGCTTGGCGGTGAGACCGTGGGCGTCATCTTCCCCATTCTCTCGCGTAACCGTTTCGCCATCTGCCTTCGCGGCATTGCCAAGGGCTGCAAAAAGGTCGTTCTGATGCTCAGCTACCCCTCCGACGAGGTAGGCAACGAGCTTGTCAGCCTCGATAAGATCGACGAAGCAGGCGTAAACCCCTACAGTGACGTGCTTTCGCTTGAAAAGTACCGTGAGCTGTTCGGTGAGAATAAGCACCCCTTCACGGGCGTAGACTATGTGGAATATTACGGCGACTTGATCCGCGAATGCGGCGCCGAGGTCGAGATCGTATTTGCCAACCAGGCAAAGACCATTCTGAACTATACCGATTGCGTCATCAACTGTGACATTCACACCCGCGCTCGCACCAAGAGAATTCTCATGGCGGCAGGTGCCAAGGTGGTCTGCGGTCTTGACGATCTGATGAACGCTCCCGTAAACGGAAGCGGCTATAACGAAAAGTACGGTCTGCTTGGCTCCAACAAGTCGACCGAGGATAAGATCAAGCTCTTCCCCAAGGAATGCCGCGACCTCGGCCTTCACATTCAGGCGCGCATTTTGACTGCTACGGGTAAGCACGTGGTGGTCATGGTTTACGGTGACGGCGCCTTCAAGGATCCGCAGGGTAAGATCTGGGAGCTTGCCGACCCCGTGGTTTCCCCCGCCTTTACCGACGGTCTTGTGGGAACCCCCAACGAGCTCAAGCTCAAGTATCTGGCCGACAACGATTATAAGGATCTTTCGGGCGAGGAGCTGAAGGAGGCCATCTCGGCAAGCATTCGCGCCAAGAGCGGAAGCCTCGTGGGCAACATGGCCGCACAGGGCACCACCCCCCGTCAGCTTACCGACCTCATCGGCTCGCTTTGCGATCTCACGTCGGGCTCGGGCGACAAGGGTACCCCCGTCGTTCTCGTTCAGGGCTACTTCGATAACTATACCAACTAACTTGAATAAAAAATCCAAGGGCTAAGTCTATGCGACTTAGCCCTTATTTTATCCGTTTCCAAAATCCCAAAGATAGCTCTCACGCTCCCAATTTTACAATGAAAAGAATTTCAAGAATATCTCCGTACGGTCGGATATGTACACTGAGTGCATCCTGCAGACCAAGCAAAAATGCCGCTTTTGTGGGATCCTCCTCTTTTGAAAAGAAATCGAAGCCTTTGCCCGTCAAAATAACCGCTCCAACCTGCGTATGTTGTTGCACGGTCACCTTAATACACGCTTCATGTAAACGGGCAGAGGCCTCAAAGTACTTGACCATGTCGCAAAAACGGTCGGCTCGCTCCTCGTTGTAAAGCGGGGCGCAAAGCTCCGGGCGCAAGGCCAAAAACGCATCCCACTCCGTTGAAAAAGGGCTCGCAAATCCCTCTTCCTCAAACTGTTTGTCCTTTGAGTAATCAAAAACAAAATTCATATATCCTCCCAAAAAACAAAAAAGTGCGACAACCGAAGTCGCCGCACGAAAAACGCAAACTCCCATTTGTCGCTCAACAAATCAAATCAGAACAGAAATGGTTTCTGCACCCTAACTTGTGGAATTCGCATTTTTGCCAAATTCAAAATTAGGATGAGAAAAAAAGGATATAACTATCCCTGTAAAAAGAAACCACATCATTCTGATTATTTAATTTGTTGAGCATATTTATTATACCACAATAAAAACAAAATTGTCAATACAAAATGTGGAAATGTAGGGATAGCAAATTGAAGTTTATCGAGATGTTTGAAAAGCAAGATTGTCAAGATTGTTTTGAGAAAGGCTCCCTCCGGGAGGGAGCTGGCGCCGAGTAGGCGACTGAGGGAGCCCGCGCAACTATAAACTCTGCAAGCATAATGAAGTCGCGCAGGCTCCTTCCACCGCTAACGCGGTCCTTATCTCGCTGCGGCTCGGTCACGCCACGGCTCTGACTGCCATTTAGGCAGTCATTCACTACCGTGGCGCCGCTTCGCTACCCTCTCGGAGGGAGGCTATT
>JAZTWS010000280.1:0-1989 GCA_045636005.1 Eubacteriales bacterium
CTTTCGGCCTCCCTTATATGCGGTGCATCGAATTGAAGATATCCTCATGCATCGCATGAATATTAAGCCCCTTGTCCTCACCAAGCTTTTTCATGGTATCGGCAAAAGAGGCAAACGGAACCGTAAGGCCCGAAATGTCCACCAGCATGATCATGGCAAAATACTCACGCATAACGCTCTGGCTGATGTCCACGATGTTTCCTCCGAATTTTGCACACTCGGTACTTACGGCGGCAATGATGCCCACACTGTCCTTTCCAATTACCGTTACTACTGCTTTCATATCGATCCTCCTGTTTTTTTCTTAACAATCTTTATTGTACACTATTTTCAAGAAAAAAGCAAGCCCTTTTTCTTCTTTGGGCTTGCTTTTTCCACTATTTTGCGATTTTTTTGAGAACGGCCTGATAACCGCCCTTGCCGTACAGATAACTGCGGTTTACGCGGCTGATGGTTGCCGTGCTCGCCCCCGTTTCCTCGGCGATCTTATTATATACCGTTTGCTCGGAAAGCAGCTTGGCAACGACCATGCGCTGACCGAGATCGAGAATCTCCTTGGTCGTAAGCGCGTCCTCAAGAAATGCACGACACTCCTCCTCGCTTTCCAGCGACAACAGGGCTTTTATCAACAGGCTCGTGCCTTCGTTATTCAATACATCTGCCATATCCGTATCCCCTTTTTAACTTTAGTTCTTTAACATGATAACACAATAACGTGAAAAAGTCAAGAGCTTTCCGAATTTTTTCGCAATTTTTGATTTTTTTAGAGCTTCTTGCATAATAATAGGAAAGAGAGAGCGAGGTGGGGGAAAACGGAACGAAAAATGGATTGGCAAACCTTGGCTGCCATGCTTTTTTGCGCGCTTTTTGCACTTGCTTTGCTACTTTTCGTCGGGAAATATCTCTTGGTGGCCGTCCTCCCCTTTTTGATCGCTTGGGCGACCGCTCTTCTTCTTCGTCCCCTCGCCAAATGGCTCGCGGAAAAGAGCGGACTGCCGCAAAAGCTATGCGCCACGGTGCTTCTGATCTTGGTTTTTCTTTTGATCGGTCTTCTTCTCATCTTCACCGTCAACCGTTTGCTCGCCGAATCGGGCAAGCTTTTGGAAAGACTCTCCCTGGACAGTGATCGAATCGGCGCCTATCTTTCGGCACTTGCCGAGCGTTTAAGCACACTCGGTGAACGCTTACCCATTCTTCGCGAGTTGAGTAAAATACGGGGACTTGAGGCACTCGACGGCTATTTGGACA
This sequence comes from Eubacteriales bacterium, assembly GCA_045636005.1. GTDB lineage: Bacteria > Bacillota > Clostridia > Oscillospirales > CAG-272 > RGIG8775. The sequence continues at coordinate 1,249 of JAZTWS010000280.1, forward strand.
ATCTTCTCTCCGAGCTTGTCAAAAGCCTCACCTCCGCCATCACCACGCGGATCCCCGCCTTGATCGGCAACTTTATCGCCGCGATCCCCTCTTTTCTTTTGTTTTTCGTCATCAGTGTGATCGCTTCCTTCTATTTCACGCTGGATCTCGATACGATACACAATTTTGTTAGCTCTATTTTGCCACGCAAGCTTGCCGCAAGGCTCCCATTTATCCAAAAAAGCTTCAAAAATTGTCTCACCAAATATCTGCGGGCTTACGCGTTGATCCTCTTTCTTACCTTCTGCGAGCTATACGTCGGCTTTTCGGTGCTTTCACTCGAATACTCCTTCCTGCCCGCGCTTCTTATTTCACTCGTGGATATCTTCCCCGTTCTCGGCGTGGGAACCGTGCTTCTTCCGTGGGCCGCCGTGATGCTGCTGGGAGGGAACTATTATGTCGGCTTTGGTCTTATCATTCTTTGGGCCACGGTAACGGTCATACGGCAGATCATTGAGCCGCGCATCGTTGGCGGCTCGCTTGGTGTCCATCCGATCCTCATGCTGATCGCCATGTATATCGGCTACCGTTTCTTCGGTATTCTCGGCATTCTCCTCTCCCCCGCCGTTCTTCTTATCACCCGCTTTTTCCTTCAAGAAGGGGACGGCAAAACCAAACGCACATTATAAATATTACAATAAATTGAAGTTTATCGGGGAAAGGACGCCAAGGGAACTTTTTGAAAAAAGTTCCCTTGGAACC
>JAZTWS010000281.1:0-7248 GCA_045636005.1 Eubacteriales bacterium
GAAGTCGCGCAGGCTCCTTCCACCGCTAACGCGGTCCTTATCTCGCTGCGGCTCGGTCACGCCACGGCTCTGACTGCCATTTAGGCAGTCATTCACTACCGTGGCGCCGCTTCGCTACCCTCTCGGAGGGAGGCTATTTGCAGCATCCGTTTGCCTTTGCTAAACTCCCCGATAAATCAAAATTTGAAATACTCCTTCTATGGCAATGTTCTTTTCAAAAAGTTTTATAAAGGTAGTAGACAAAAAAGCAAAATCGTGCTATAATATTATGAATATTTATGTAGAGGTGTCGGGTTTCATGAAGGTGATCACACTCTCCCCTGTCGCGTGGGAATCGAACAGCTATTTACTGATTGGGAACGGCGAAGCGCTTCTCGTGGACGCGGGTGCGCCGCTTGCCAAGATCGAAGATGCCCTCGCGCGCGAGGGAGCAAAGCTTACGGGCATTCTCCTGACGCACGGTCACTTCGACCATATTCTTTCGATCGACACCCTGCGCGAAACATACGGCGTGCCCGTGTATATCCACAAGGACGATGCACCCATGCTGACCGATGGGAGACTTAACGCCTACGCCTACTTTTTCAGACAGGATCGCGTATGGCAACCGGCCGACAAGCTTTTGTCGGGCGGCGAACGCATCCCCTTCGGCGACAAAAGCATTTCGGTCATTCATACGCCGGGGCATACGGGTGGCTCGGTCTGTTATCTTGCAGACGAGCTTCTCTTTAGCGGCGACACGGTCTTTGCCGACGGCTACGGCCGCACCGACCTTGCGGGCGGAGACGATGCGGCGCTCATGCACTCGATCGAAAAAATCCTCTCACTCCCCGAAACGCTCACGGTATACGCCGGTCACGGTATGAAGGCTTCACTTGCAAGCGTAAAATATAATCTCGGATTTTAAGATAAAGGAACGGTAACATCATGGATTACAACTATTTGGCAGAACTGCTTTTTAAGGACGTTAAGGAGACGCCTGCGGACGTGGAGGCAAAATTCCCGCCCCGCGCGCTTCCCGAGGGAGCCAAGGTCACGCGCTTTGCCCCCAGCCCCACGGGATTCGTTCACTTCGGCGGTCTTTTCCCCACCACCGTGGCCGAGCGTTTGGCGCACCAAAGCGGCGGCGTGCTTTTCCTTCGTATTGAGGATACCGACGCCAAGCGCGAGGTGCCGGGTGCTGCCGAGGGACTCATTCGCACGCTTGCCACCTACGGCATCGAGTTTGACGAGGGTGCGATCCTCGACGGGAACGGGAAGGTAGCCGATCACGGCGCTTACGGCCCCTACAAGCAGAGCGAGCGCGCAAGCATTTATCATGTGTTCGCGAAAGAGCTCGTCCGCGAGGGCAAGGCTTACCCCTGCTTCACCACCGAGGAGGAGCTTGAGGAGCTTCAGCAGGTCAACAAAAAGGAAGAAATTAAGAATATCGACTGGCAGGCCGAGGCCGAGAAGCGCCGCGCCGAAATGCTGGCAAGACGGAATTTCACCATAGAAGAGGTCGAGGAACATCTGAAAAACGGCGATCCCTTTGTGCTTCGTATTCTTGCTGACGGCGATCCCGAAAAGAAGATCCGCTTTACCGATCTCATCAAGGGCAGCATGGAGATACCCGAGAATGACGAGGATTTCGTTCTTCTGAAATCCGACGGCATTCCCACCTACCACTTCGCACACGCCGTGGACGATCACCTGATGGGTACCACGCACGTCATTCGCGGCGAGGAGTGGCTCCCAAGCCTTGCCAAGCACCTGCAGCTTTTCCGCTATCTTGGCTTCAAGACCCCAAAATATATGCACATCGCGCAGATCATGCGCCTCGATGAGAACGGCAACAAGAAAAAGCTCTCCAAGCGTGACATGGGCGCCAACATGGACGACTACACGCGCATGGGCTACTGCCCCGAGGCCGTTTGCGAATACGTCATGACGCTTCTCAACTCCAACTACGAGGAGTGGAGAATGCAGAACCCCGACAAGAGCTACCGCGACTTCCCCTTCAACATCAAGAAGATGTCGGTATCGGGCTGTCTGTTTGACTTCGACAAGCTCAACGACGTCTCCAAGAACGTCATCTCGCGCATGAGCGCCGAAAAGGTGGCCACCGACGTCACGGCTTGGGCAAACGAATTTGACAAGGAATTCGGTGCGGCACTTGCGGCGGATATGGACTACACCACGCGCATCTTTGCCATCGGTCGCGGCGGCAAAAAGCCGAGAAAAGACCTTGCCACATGGTGTGACGCCAAGGCCTACATGGGATTCTTCTTCGACGAATTCTTCAAGATCGAGGACGGGTACGCCGAGACCTTTGATAAAAAGGACATCGCGGCCACGCTCAACGCCTTCCTTGAAACGTATGACGAAAACGACGATATGAACACGTGGTTTGACAAGGTCAAGAAGATCGCCGCCTCCTTGGGCTACGCCGACGACATGAAGGCCTACAAGGAAAACCCCACCGCCTATAAGGGCAACGTGGCCGACATCAGTATGTTTATCCGCGTGGCCGTTACGGGCAAGCAGAATGCCCCTGACCTGTATACCGTTATGCAGATCCTCGGCAAGGAGCGCACCGCGGCACGTATCAATGCAATGACCCAAAAACTGTAAAAGAGGATAAAAACATGGAAGAAATCAATAGCAACTTTATACACGAGATCATCGACGAGGATCTGCGAAACGATCCGAACCTCAAAATCCACACCCGTTTCCCGCCCGAGCCCAACGGCTACCTGCACATCGGCTCGGTCAAGGCCATCTGCATCAACACCGACGTGGCCAATAAGTACGGCGGTCTCTTCAACCTCCGCTACGACGATACCAATCCCGCCAAGGAGTCCGACGAGTTCGTACGCTCCATTCGCGAGGACCTCGAGTGGCTGAACGCTTCCCCCACGGGCGGCGTGTACTACGGCTCGGACTATTTCGGCAAGTGCTACGAGTTCGCCGTTCAGCTCATCAAGCAGGGCGACGCTTACGTTTGCGATCTCTCGAAGGATGACCTTGCCGACTACAAGGGCACCGATCGCGCCGTTGCTTCCAAGGAGTCGCCTTACCGTAATCGCTCGGTCGAGGAGAACCTTGCGCTTTTTGAGCGCATGAAGAACGGTGAGTTCGAGGACGGCGCGCGCACGCTTCGTGCCAAGATCGACCCCTCGTCCGACAACCCCTATCTCCGTGACCCCGTCATTTACCGCATCAAGCATATCCACCATCACCGTCAGGGTGACGAGTGGTGCGTATATCCCATGTACGACTTCGCGCATCCCATTCAGGACGCGCTGGAGGGCATCACGCACTCGCTCTGCTCGAGCGAGTTCCGTAACCACCGCCCGCTTTACGATTGGGTCGTGGATAAGATCGGCTTCGAGAAAAAGCCGCATCAGTGGGAATTCGGCCGCATGAACATCACCTATACCGTGATGTCCAAGCGTTATCTCCGTCAGCTTGTTGAAGAGGGCCACGTGGACGGCTGGGACGACCCCCGTCTTCCTACCCTTAAGGGTCTGCGCCGCCGCGGTTATACCCCGAACGCGCTCTTTACCTTCGTGCGTGAGGCTGGCGTGACCAATACCGACCACACGGTTGACATTCGTCAGCTTGAGGCCTGCGTGCGCGACGATCTAAACGAAAACGCACTTCGCCGCGTGGGTATTGCGAATCCCATCAAGGTCATTATCGACAACTATCCCGAAAACAAGGAAGAAAACATCACGCTTCCCAACCATCCGCAAAAGCCCGAGCTTGGCACGCGCGAGGTGCCGATGACAAGGGAAATTTATATCGACGCCGAGGACTTTGCCGAGGTTCCGCCTCCCAAGTTCTTCCGCTTAAAGCCCGACGGTGAAGTGCGCCTCATGGGTGGCTATATCATCAAGTACGCCGGCATCGAAAAGAACGAAGACGGCTCCATCAAGTGCATTCACGCTACGGCCGATCTGGAAACGGGCAGCGGTATGCCCACCGACGGCCGCAAGATCAAGGGTACGATCCATTGGCTCTCGGCCAAGTACGCAAAGCCCGTGTCGCTCATGCTCTACGACCGTCTCTTTACCATCGAGAACACCGCTGACGTTCCCGATGGCAAAACCTATCTCGATTATCTCAACGAGGACTCGCTCCAAAAGATCGAGGGTGCCATGGTCGAGCCCTGCCTTGCCGACGCAAAGCCGGGTGACAAGTTCCAGTTCGTGCGCGTAGGCTATTTCTGCTGTGATTCGAAAAACGAGAATACCTTCAATCGTATCGTAGGACTGAAGGACAGCTTCCCGAAGAATTAAGACATGGAGCAGCTCCCGCTTATTCTGTTCGTGGTAATCTCGGCAATTTCGGCAATCACCACGGTATACGATAAGATTGCGGCAAAGATTGCCACGCGGCACCGCGTGCCCGAGGCCACGCTTCTCCTGCTTGCGATTCTCGGCGGCTCTCTGCCCATGTATATCACCATGCAGATCATTCACCATAAAACACAGCATAAGAAATTCATGATCGGCATCCCCATCATTCTTGCCGTTCAAATCCTTCTTATGATCCTCTATTTTTATTTCCGCAAATAAAGAAAGGCGCGCACTATGTTAAAGATCAGCCTGATCAATCCCAAAATCAATAAAATCGACTCGGATCGGGAAAAATATTTTCAAATGTATAAGGAAACCGGCATCGACGGCCTGGACTACACCCTATACAAGTTCACCGAGAGGAACGGCTACGAGCCGAAATTCTTCGAGATGAGCGCCGAGGAGATCATCGAAAAGCATCTCGCAAAGGAAAAGGCAGAGCTTGATCGCTACGGACTTGAGGTCTGCCAGACGCACGCGCCCTCTCCCGCATGGAAGTACGGCGATGACGAGGGCAACAAATACCGCCTCCTTGAAGCCAAGCGAAGCATTGAGTTAACCAAGTATCTCGGCTGTAAATACGTCATCGTTCATCCCGTACAGGAATCCTTTATCCTGTCGCTCGCGGAGCAACGCGAGCGAAATCTCGAGTACTACGGTGCCCTCATCGACACGGCAAAAAAATGTGGCGTCACGGTCTGCCTTGAAAATATGTGGAACGCCCGAAACGGCAATATTTTTGAGGACACCTGCGAGGATCCCTATCAAACGAACGACTACATCGACACCTTAAACAAAATGGCGGGCGAGGAAATCTTCGGCTTCTGCTTCGACGTGGGTCATGCCACGCTTTGCGGCCGATATATCAAAAACACCATCCTCACGCTCGGCAATCGCATCAAAACCTTGCACATTCACGATGCGAGCAAAGTCTCCGACCTTCATACCCTGCCCTTTTCGCAAATGGGCAACGGCGCAAATCCGCTCACCGATTACAGAAGCATGATCTTAGGGCTTCGTGAGATCGGCTACCGCGGCGCGATCAACTTTGAGGCGCACGCCGCCTTCGAGGTCTTCCCCGAACACACCCACAAGGCACTGCTCGGCCTCTTCCGCGCCATCGGCGAGTATTTTTCAAACGAAATCACAGGCGAATAACCCAAAAAGCCGCGCACTGCGCGGCTTTTTCTTTTCTCGGCATCGCACATAAATTTTGATTTGTAGGAAGACAAGCTTCAATTTGTTAAAAATCAATCCTTAAAGATTGACAAACCTCATAAAATATGGTATAATACCTTTGATTGTTGTAAAAACAACATTTGGAGGAACAATGCAACAACGATTTCGTATGTTTACTTTGCTGAACGCACAGATCTCACGTTGTCTTCGCCGTATCAAAACCGAGGAAATGGCGGATATGGAGCTAAAAAGCGGTCACGTTTCCTGCCTGCATTATTTGTATAAGACAGGCCCCCTGACCGCCAAAGAGATCTGCGAGCTTTGCGAGGAAGATAAGGCTAACATTTCTCGCTCAATGGAACACTTGGAGAAAAACGGTTATCTTTTACCGCTTCAAGAAACAGGACGCTGCTACAAGCGACGTTACACGCTGACCGAAAAGGGCGTGGCTGCAGCCGAGCTTTTGGATGAGAAGATCGACCGCTTGCTTGCGATTGCAGGTGAGGGCGTGAACGACGCCGACCGCGCCGTGATGTACGCCTGTCTTTCGAAGATCGGTGCCAATTTACAACGCATCTGCGACGAGTACGATGCCAAAGGATAGGGTGACAGTAGATATCCAAACCCGCCGTCACTTGTTCTTTTCGGCGCTTTTTGCGCCTATCTCACTCGCAAGGGGTTACCTTGCTTCGCTCGATACACTCAAAAATCATACAAAAATAACTGCGTGACAGTTCGAAGAATTTATAAAAGCGCAGATTTTGTGCAAGGCGAGGAAAAAAGTCGATGGAATATAAAGATATTCCGAGGCTTTTTGACGACGAATGGCGCAAAATATGCCTTTTATAAACGCGTTCGGATATCTACTGTCACCCTAAGGAGAAAGCTTATGCGCGATTATGTAATTTTTACCGACTCGGGTTGTGACCTGAGCCCCGAACTGCTTGCCTCGTGGGGTGTTCCCTACAAAAGCCTCGTCTTCCGTTTCGACGGTGAGGAAAAGGAATACGAAAACGGCGAAATGGAGATCGGCGCCTTTTACAACAAAATGCGCGAGGGCGGCGTGGCAAAAACGGCCGCTATCAACAAGGAGACCTTCGCGCTTGCCTTCCGCGAGATCTTGGCGGCGGATAAGGATGTGCTTTATATCGGCTTTTCGTCGGGACTCAGCACTACCTATAACTCGGCTCGCCTTGCCGCATTGGAGCTTCAAGAGGAATTCCCCGACGCGAAAATCCTCACCGTAGACACGCTTGCCGCTTCGGCAGGCCAAGGTCTGCTTGTATATTTGGCCAAGGAAAAGAAGACCGAAGGCGCAAGTATTGAAGAATGCGCCGCATATCTGGAGTCCATCCGCCTGAATATGTGCCATTGGTTTACGGTAGACGACCTTGTGTACCTGAAGCGCGGCGGACGCGTCAGCTCGACGGCAGCCTTCTTCGGCAACGCGCTTGGCATCAAGCCCGTCATGCACGTAGACAACGAAGGACACCTTGTGAACGTCTTGAAGGTGCGCGGCAGACGTACCGCCATCACGACGATGGCCGACAAGTTGGGCGAAACCGCACTTGACCTTGAAAACGGAAAAATTTATATCTCGCACGGCGACTGCTTGGCCGATGCCGAATATCTTGCATCGGTTCTTGAAGAAAAATTCGGCTGCACGGTCGATCTCATCACCGACGTAGGTGCCGTGATCGGCGCCCATTCGGGCCCCGGCACGCTG
>JAZTWS010000282.1:0-4046 GCA_045636005.1 Eubacteriales bacterium
CGAAGAACCAAAATGACTTGGAAAACTCTTACAATATTGCTTTTGCAGACTTTTTAGTAAAAATTTTCAGAAAAGTTTTTGAGGGGTCTTGGGGAACTTTTTTCAAAAAGTTCCCCAAGCGTAACTCCCCGATAAATCAAAATTTGCAGCAAAAAAGGAAGAAGTCGTAGACTTCTTCCTTTTTTTATAGCAAGCCGAAAAGCTTTTCGGCGTTTTTGTGCGTGATCTCGGCGATCTCATCCACCGATTTGCCAAACACCTCGGCAATGGCCTCGGCGGTATAGTGCAGATAGCCCGAATGATTGAGCTTGCCGCGCATCGGGTGAGGTGCGAGATACGGACAGTCTGTCTCAATGAGAAGCCGATCGAGCGGCACCGAAGCCACCACCTCGCGCACACGGGCGGCGTTTTTGAAGGTGGCCACGCCCGAAAAGGAGATATACCAACCTCGCTTTACAAGCTCCCGCGCCATTTCGACGCTTCCGCTGTAGCTGTGAAAGACACCGCGCACGTTCGGAAACTTCAAAATCGTCTCAAAGCTATCGCCGTGCGCGTCACGGTCGTGAATGATCACGGGCAGACCGTATTTTTCGGCCAGTGCCATCTGTCCCTCAAAGAAAAACCTCTGCTTTTCCTTGTCAAAGGGCTCCCAATAGTAGTCAAAACCGATCTCTCCGATCGCCACGATTTTTTCCGCGCGAAAATCGCGGTGAGCCGCAAGAAAATCCGAAAATTTATCCAAGGCATCCTGCGCATACTCGGCACAATCCGACGGATGAATGCCGACCGCGGCGTACATCCCCTCGTATTTTTGTGCCATTTCCACGCAGATCGGCGCGTTTTCAAGGCTCGTACCGACGTTTACGATAGCGTCCACGTCGCCCGCGAAGATCTCGTGGAGCAGGACGTCCGCCCCTGCCGATTCCTCGGCAAAACGGGCATCGTAATAGTGCGCGTGCGAGTCAAAAAGCTTATACGGCATCAGCGTACACGCTCGCCAAGCGGCGTATCCTCTGCCAAAAATACCACGCGGATCTCCTCCTCGCCCGACGCGAGGATCATGCCGTTCGATTCAATGCCGCAAAGCGTTGCGGGCTTCAAGTTGGCAACCAGAATGATCTTTTTGCCAATAAGGTCCTCGGGCTTGTAGAACTTGGCAATGCCCGACACCACCTGACGCTTCTCGTAGCCAAGATCGACCTCCAGCTTCAAGAGTTTCTTCGCCTTCGGCACCGCCTCGCAGGCGATTACCTTCGCGGTGCGAAGCTCGACGTTCATAAAGTCCTCAATGCCGATGAGTGCGCAGCCCTCGGGCTTTTCCATCGCCTTTGCCGCCTTCTCAGCCGCCGCCTTTTTGGCCTCCATTTCGGCCTCAAGCTCCGCGAGCATCTTGGCCTCGTCGATTCTTGCGAAAAGAACGCTCGAATCGCCGACCTCGGCTCCTGCCACCATGCCGCCAAACTTGTCGGCGTCACCAATGGTCGAGTAGTCAACCTTATCGGTCTTGAGCATCGCAAGGATACTCTCGGCCGTCTCGGGAATGAAGGGCTTCAGCATAACGGCGCCCCAGCGGATCGCTTCCAGAAGATTGTAAAGCACCGTACCAAGACGCGCTTTTTGGCTCTCCTCCTTGGCAAGTCCCCACGGAGTCGTTTCATCAATATATTTGTTGGCGCGCGAAAGCATTTCAAATACACATTCCAGCGCGTCCGCGATCTTGAAGGCATCCATGTTCTTGACAAGTTCCTCATATGCCTTGACACAAGCGGCCTTCAGCTCCTCGTCGAGCGAATCGGTCGCGGTGGGTGCCTGAATGACCTTGTCAAAATATTTCTTCTGCATATCCAGCGTACGCTTGACAAGATTACCGAGATTATTTACAAGGTCGGTATTGAAGCGCTTGATCACCGTCTCATAGGTGATACTGCCGTCATTGGCAAAGGGCATCTCGGAAAGCGCGTAATATCTCACGCCGTCCACACCGAAGCGCTCGGCAAGCTCATCGGCATAAATGACGTTACCGCGCGACTTGGACATCTTGTCCGCACCGAAGTTAAACCACGGATGACCGAAGATCTGCTTCGGCAGCGGAATATCGAGTGCCATGAGGAAGATGGGCCAATAGATCGTATGGAAGCGAAGAATGTCCTTACCGATCACATGAACGTCGGCGGGCCAATACTTCTTGAATTTTTCGCTCTGCTCCTCAAAGCTCTTATCGGGATCGTAGCCGATCGCGGTGATATAGTTGGTCAGTGCGTCAAGCCAAACGTACGTGACGTGCTTCGGATCAAAGTCCACGGGAATACCCCAGCTAAACGAGGTGCGCGAAACGCAAAGATCCTGCAGTCCGCCCTCGACCTTGAGGAAGTTATTCACCATTTCCTTCTTTCTCGACTCGGGCTGAATAAACTCGGGATGCGATTCAATGTGCGCCATAAGTCTATCGGCGTACTTGCTCATCTTAAAGAAGTAAGCCTCCTCCTCGGCCTTCTGCACGGGACGGCCGCAATCGGGACACTTGCCGCCCTCGGCCTGCGTCTCGGTGAAGAAGGACTCGCAGGGCGTGCAGTACCATCCCTCGTACTTGCCCTTGTAAATGTCGCCCTGATCGAAGAATCTCTTGAAGATCTTCTTAACGGCGGCCTCGTGATAATCGTCTGTGGTACGGATAAAGTGGTCATAGCTTACGTTCATCTTATCCCAAAGCTCGCGGATCTCGCCTGCCACGCCGTCCACATAGGCCTTCGGGGAAACTCCCGCCTCCTTCGCAAGATCCTCGATCTTCTGACCGTGCTCATCGGTACCCGTACACATGAACACGTCAAAGCCCATCTGGCGCTTATAGCGCGTCATGGCATCGGTCATGATCGCCTCGTAGGTGTTGCCGAAATGCGGCTTTTTTGAGGCGTATGCGATCGCCGTGGTTATATAAAACTTTTCTTTGGTTGCCATATCTATACTCCTTTATGAGAAAATTTCAATATTAAATATCGTCGCGTGCCGAAAGCCGTCTTATATAGCAAGCCGAAGCAAGCATCGACACAGGAAGCGTATGAAGGATAAGCGGAACACCCGCAAAAAGAAGCGAGAGTAACATTCGCCACGCCATACCAAAGTGGAAGCGAAGCGCGGACATCTGCTCGCCCGCCGCTACGGCCCTTCCCTTCTTGATCGCTCGGTCAAGCGACATCGAGCCGTCGGTGACCGCCGCGGTCACAAATCCGCAAAGCTTACCCACGAGCAAAAGAGAAAGCAAAACGGTAATAGCAAAAAAGAAGATCAGCAAAAGTCCCACGAGGTCGTAAGCAAAAAACAACTGCAAAACCCAAAAACCAAGAATGGCGGGGATCCAGCGCACCAAGAGGCGCGCCGAAATGCCAAGCGCCCTCGTGTACTTCTCAGGATTTTTTATATAGTAAAAATAATCTTCCATGCCAAAGGGACGCGCGTCCACCATCCGAAGCGCCAAGCGGTAGGTGCCAAGCCAAAGCGGCATAGCCAAAAGGAGAAGCAACGCCACCGTAAGAAGCTGCGTAAATAGCCACAACCCAAAGCCGTCCTTCTGCGAAAACTCGGAAACGGCAAGCGCGAACGCCCACGCCACGAAATACGCTGCGAAGGAAACCACCGCCGACGCGATACATGCCAAAACCAACGTCGCGCGGTTCTCGGCCAAATGCAGCACCTCGGACGCCCGCGCGCGAGCGGCCCTTCGGCGCATCTTTGACGTTTCGTGCAGTCGAATACGCAATGCCCTCTCCTCCTTCCAAAAAACATACATTATTATTGTATCACAAAATAAAAAAAAGTCAATACTTGGCATCAAAAAAAGGGGCGTCGCGCTTTTGCACGACGCCCGAAAAACACAAATTAAGAAACGGCATCAAGGGCCTCAAGGAGATCGATAAGCTTCTGCTCCCACGCGTCCTTGTTACTGTCGATATAGTTCTGAATATCGTAGGTAGGCTGCAAGCGGCGGAAAATCGCGCTGATGCCGCCAAGGCTGCCCGACGACCAAGCAAAGCCGAAGGAGAAGACGAAGG
>JAZTWS010000283.1:0-11101 GCA_045636005.1 Eubacteriales bacterium
CAACCTGTGCGGCGATTGCCGTGGCAAGTGCCTGGAACGAAGACAAGCCGCCGCTTTGCTTTCCGCCGCGAAGCTTGAAGTTGCCGAAAACCTTTTTCATACCTTCGCCAAAGCAGCGAACCTGTACGAATTTCGTTCGGATGGTGAACCACAGACCCGTGACGATCAAAAGAATGACCAGAATGTAGTCTGCCAGATAGCCGTTGAGTAACTTTACTATCTCAAGTAATTTTTCTTGCATAAAACTATGCCCTCCTAAAATTTTTTTCGAAAAACAAAAAGAGCCAAATTGACTTGGCTCCGAATCAAAACAAGAGAAGCGCAAAAATGCGCAAAGATCTTTTGTTTTACCTCCGTCCTTTTGCCTGAGAGTTTTGGCGGCAAGCCGCCTTGCACCTTCGGCACCCAACTTGATGGACTTCTCCGGAGCGCTATCGGTATACAGTCTCACCAATAGGTACCTGAGAGCGTTACTCCTTCGGCGGCTTTCGCCTTTTCCTGCATACTTCCTTTAGCATTATTTGTTTTACCTTAGTATTATACTACTTTTCTTGACAAAATGCAAGACTTTTTTCAAAAAAAGTCTACAAAAAATTCAAAAAAGCAAAAAGCGAAAGTCCTTGCTTTTCGGGACGGTTTGTGGTACAATGTTTACGACGATTTTTTAGGAGGCCGACATGGGACAGAGTGTTCTTTTGCGAAATAAGAGGCATGAGCTGAACATGACCGAGGGCAGTATTGCGGGGAATCTCATTCGCTTTGCTTTTCCGCTTCTGCTCGGCAACTTATTTCAACAGCTTTATAATATGGTCGATACATGGGTCATCGGTCAGTGGGGACTTGATGCCGAGTATGCCGCCGTGGGTACCGTTGGGCCGATCATTAACATTTTGATCGGATTTTTTATGGGGCTTTCCAGCGGTGCGGGTGTGGTCATCTCCACCTATTATGGTGCGGGGGATGAGAAAAGCGTCCGAAAGGCCGTACATACCTCGATGGTAATGACCGCTATTTTTGCAGTGCTCTTTACTGTGGCGGGTGTTCTTACCACTCCCTTGATGTTGAAGCTTATGCTACAGTCTAAGGTGGAGAACAGTACGATTTTGCCGTATGCCACCACCTATCTTACCATCTATTTTGCGGGCGTGGTCGGACTTCTTGTATACAATATGGGATCGGGTATTCTGCGCGCTGTGGGTGACTCCAAGCGGCCCTTCTATTTCCTTGTAGTGTCGGCGCTTGTAAATATTGTTTTGGATATTGTATTCGTGGTTGGCTTCCGTATGGGTGTGGCTGGAGTTGCGCTTGCCACTGTGATTGCACAGTTGATTTCTGCCGCGCTTACGGTTATTGTGCTTTTGCGGACGGAGTCCTGCGTGAAGCTGATTTGGCGTGAGCTTCACATGGACACGGCCATGCTGCGCAAAATCGTTCGCATCGGTATTCCAACGGCGATTCAGCTCGCCATTACGGCATTTTCCAACGTGTTCGTGCAGTCCTATGTGGGCAATATTAACCCGATCGATCATCAAGAGGCACATTTGGCCGCGTGGACGACCTACTCGAAGCTTGACCAGATCATGTTCTTGGCACCGCAGTCGCTTTCGGTTGCCGTTATGACCTTCGTCGGACAAAATCTCGGCAAGGGCGACGTGGCACGGGCCAAAAAGGGGGCGAGCATTGCGTATTTGCAGTCCTCGGTAATCACGGTTGCCATTATGATTCCGCTTATGCTCTTTGCTACGCCGTTGTCCCGCTTCTTTAACGATTCGCCGCTTGTGGTCGAATATGCAACGATTCTTTTGCGGACGCTAACTCCTTTCTATTTGATGTGTAGCATCAATCAGATCTATTCGGGTGCGCTTCGCGGTGCGGGAAATTCGCGTGCGCCGATGATCAATATGCTCATCTCCTTCGTGCTTTTCCGTCAGATCTATCTTTTTGTGATGACAAACTACATTTCCAACGATCTGATCCCCGTTACCATGAGCTATCCTGCGGGCTGGTTCTTGTGTGCCACCTTGACTCTTATCTCCTACTTTACCTTCCGATTTGATAAATCGAGGGTCATGGAAAAATAAAGCAAAAATAGCGGCGTGCCGTTTGGCACGCCGCTATTTTTATTTTTTGTCAAATTTGACAAAGCCGTAGCTTTCAAGTATCTTGAAATATTTCGCAAGCCGTTCGTAAAGCGGCTCGGCTTTTTCACCGAAATGCTCTTTTACCAGCTCTCCGATGCGGAGAATATCGATCTCGCCGTCGATAAGAGGCCACACGAAGCTTCCCATTTCGTCCAGATGCACGAAACTGATCTTGGGCTTTTTAAAAAGCTTTTGTGCGATGCGGTTCATAAGCCCCTTGTTTTCGATCTCAAGGGTGACCACGCCGTTTTCGTCGGCACTCCACCCAATCGATGGGTTACGATTCGGCTTATATTCGAGAAAGTTTTGCTCGATCTTGAGCGTTTTCTTTTTGCCCATGTTCAATCAGTCTTCCTTGTCCTTTTTCGACCAAAGCGAGAATTTGAGGAAGGTGAGAATGATAAGGCCAAACAACACCAGGCTTCCGATATTGGAGACCACGGGCGGAATGTTGAGAAGTGCGGCAAGATCGATCTTCTTGTCAAGGCCAAGCACGACGATAAGTGCAAGAGCAATGCCCACAAGTCCCTCACCCGCGATCATACCCGAGCTGAAGAGAATACCGCGGTTAACGGAGATCTCCTTGCGTGCGGGATCCTTGATCTTATCGAAGAACAGACGGATGATACCGCCGACCATGATGCAAGCGTTGAGATGAATGGGGAGATATACGCCGATGGCGAAGGGAAGAACGGGGATGCGAAGAAGCTCGACGACAACGGCGATGCACACACCCGAAAGGATAAGCGCCCAAGGAAGATTGCCGTCCATAACGCCCTCGATGATCATCTTCATCATGCTTGCCTGCGGAGCATCAAGGCCTGCTTCTCCAAAGCCCCAAGCGGCGTCAAGCAGATAGAGCGTGCCGCCGATGGCAAGCGCGGAGGAGAGAACGCCGACGATCTCACCGATCTGCTGCTTTACGGGCGTAGCACCGAGAAGATAGCCGGTTTTGAGATCCTGCGAGGTGTCGCCCGCAATGGCGGTTACAATACAAACAATCGATGCGATGGCGATCGCGCTGATCATACCCTTATCCCCGACCATACCGGTTGCCTTGAGAATAACGGCGGCAACGAGAACGGTGGCAATGGTCATACCCGATACGGGGTTATTACTGCTTCCGACAAGGCCGACCATTCGCGAGGAAACGGTGGCAAAGAAGAAGCCGAAGATTACGATGATAAGTGCGCCGACGAAGGGAACGGGAATGATATCCACGATCCAGATCACAAGCGTAAGAATCAGGACGCCGAGGATAACGAAGAGGAAGTTCATATCCTTTTCGGTGCGCTTTGCGGTGGCGTCTGTCTTGAAGGAGAGGCCCTTAATGGCGTCGGCAAAGGTCTTCACGATAAGCGGCATGGATTTGATAAGGCTGATAAAGCCGCCTGCCACGAGCGCGCCCGCGCCGATATACTTGATGTAATTGCTCCAAATGCCGTAAGCTCCGTCTGCTGCGAAGGCGCTTTGCACGGTGTCACCGCCGAAGAATACGATCAGCGGGATCAGCACCAGCCAAGCAAGGATACCGCCGCTGAACATGAAGGACGAGATGCGGGGGCCGCAGATATAACCAACGCTCATAACGGCGGGGTAGATCTGCGTACCGATGGTGCCGGCAAAGCCCTTGAAGGTGACGGCAACCTCGCCTGCAACGACCTTAAGGCCGTCAATGATGAACTTAAAGAGAGCCGCAAAGCCCATGCCCGCAAACACGGTCTTGGCGCTTGCACCACCCTTTTCGCCGGCCAAAATAACCTCGGAGCAGGCCGTTCCTTCGGGATAGGGAAGAATGCCGTGCTCTTTTACGATCAGTGCATTGCGAAGCGGAACCATGAAAAAGATGCCGAGAAGTCCACCGATGACGGCGATAAGCGTAATCTCAAGAATGCTGGGCTTTTCGGCAATTACGCCCTCGGATGCCCAGATAAAGAGTGCGGGAAGCGTGAAGATGGCACCCGCAGCCAAGGATTCGCCTGACGAACCGATGGTCTGCACCATGTTGACCTCAAGAACCGAGTTCTTGCGGAGGATCATTTTGATGATACCCATGGCGATAACGGCCGAGGGGATCGAGGCTGAGACCGTCATACCGACCTTAAGGCCGAGATATGCGTTTGCCGCGCCGAAGATGACTGCCAGAAGCATACCGACGATAATGGAGGTCAGAGTAAGCTCGGGCGTAATCTTTTCTGCCGGAATATACGGCTTGAAGTTGTTTTGGTTGTCCATAATTACCTACCTAATATATTATTTTATATATTATATCATATATATATAGAAAAAGCAACCGTTTCCCACAATAATTTACGGGTGACAAGATTTTTCTTGTCACCCGTAAATTACAAAAGAAGCGTAAGTGGCGGAATGGTTAGGAAGCATATCAGCGTACTGAGGAGTACGCAGTTTGCCGAAAGCTCGGCGTCGCAGTTGTGCATTTCCGCAATGTTAAAGACCACCGACGCGCAAGGGGTTGCCGAAAGGATCAGCATGCTTGCCTTGAATGCGTAGGGGAGGGGTAGAAATTTCACGGCGAAAAAGGCAAACAGTGGGAAAAGAATGAGTTTGCCAAGGCAGATGCCATAAACCGCGGGGCGTGCAAAAAGCTTTGGCAAGCAGACCGCAGACAGACGGATGCCGAGAATGATCATACAAAGTGGCGTGCTCATGTGACCGAGGGCGTTTATGCCGTTTAGCAAAAGCGGAGGCAGTATTTTTGCCGCACCGAGAAGATACAGGGGCAAGCCGACGGCAAGACCGCACATAGTTGGGTTGAGGATTGCCGGCTTTAAAGACATATACTCTTTCTTGCCCGTTACGCAGAAAACGCCGACGGTGAAGAGCAGGATGTTCATCGAAACGCTGTAGACCGCCGAATACGAAGCGACCTCGGGATTTCCCGGCAGAAGTGCGCTTGCAATGGGAAGCCCAAAGAAGCCGACGTTGCCAAGCACCATGCCCACCGTCATCAGTCGGTATTTGGGCTCGTGGCTTTTTTTGCGGATCGCCAGATAAACGAGAATCATAAACGCGGCCTGCACAACAAGCGTAAGCAAGAAAAACAGGCCCATGTGTTTTAGTCCTTCTACGCTATATTCGATCGAAAGCATAGAGGAGATCACAAGGAAGGGCATACAGATATAGACCAACACCGACGAAAGCGTAGGCAGATGTGCGGTGGAGGTTTTCTTCATTTTTCCGATCACAAAGCCGGGGAGGATGTAAAACAACGTCATTAAGACGTTGCCAAGCGATATTTCAAAGCTCATGATAGGTCACCTTTCTTATGGTTTAGAAAGAAAAACGCCGACGAAACGTCGGCTGATTTTTCTTGTATTCCTGCCGTTTACGAAACGACGATATACATGACGACAACGGAGACGGCGAAGAGAACCGCAATAACGGCCGTCCATCTGGCAAGTCTCTTTTCGTTTCTCGTTGCTTTTCCCTTATTGAAGAACGTATCCGCTCCGCCGCCGATTGCGCCCGAAAGCTTCTTGTCCTTGCCGGACTGCAACATAACGGCAATAACAAGGAAAAGTGCCATTGCGAGAAGCAGAATGCCGAAAATGATCTCGATCATGATTGAACCCTCCTGTGAGATTTCCAAGTGTCAAAGACACGTTTTTTCATATGCCCCAATATTTTATCACACTTTTTTGAAAAAATCAAGAGGTTTTTCAAAAAAATATTGAAATCGGAGTTTTTTGGGCAAAAAGAAAATGCGTTCTTGCGCTTTTCGACTATGTGTGATATAATAAAGTGAGGTGAGAAAATGCGCGTTGTACTGTTTGCCTTAAACGGCTCCTTTGCTCATACCTGTCTTGCGCTTCGTTGCTTGCGACGACCGCTGGAGGAGGCGGGCTTTGAGGTGCTTTTGATCGAGAAAAATTTGAGAGACCGTCGAGATGAGGTCTTACAAAGCTTGTATGCGGCAAGGGCGGATATATACAGTTTTTCCTGTTACATTTGGAATATTGAGGAATCGGTGGTGCTTGCCGAGGATTTAGCAAGCCTTTTGCCGAACGCCAAGATCCTGTTGGGCGGCCCCGAGGTCTCCTTTGACGCGGAGCGTTTTTCTTCGCGTCCCTTTATTGACTGCGTCGTATGCGGCGAGGGCGAGGATGCCGTGCGCGAGCTTTGCGAGCGCATAAAGCGTGGGGAGGAGATCCCGCGTATTGTTCATGCGAGTGAGTCCGACGTGATGCGAGACGAGGGCATTTTGTATCGCGACGGTGACTATCGGGCGGGGGAGATGCTCTATTACGAATCCTCACGCGGTTGTCCGTACCGTTGTGCGTACTGTCTGTCGTCGGTTGGCGGCAAGCTTCGTGCAAAGCCCGTCTCGGCAGTGCTTGCCGATATGGAGGCGTTTGAAAGGCTGTCCGCCGACATCAAGGTCATCAAATTCGTCGATCGCACCTTTAATTTTGACGCGGCGCGTGCCAATGCCATTTGGCGTGCGCTTTTGGACGGAAAATTTACGAAAAACTACCATTTTGAGATCTGTGCTTCGCTTTTGAACGAGGAGAGCTTTGACATTTTGCGGCAATTTCCCAAGGGAAAGCTTCAGCTTGAGATCGGGCTTCAAAGCACGAATCCCGAAACGCTTGAGGCGGTGGCGCGGCATCTCTCGCCGCGCGACGTTATCGAAGCCGCGCGGCGGATACATGAAATGGGCAATATTCATGTGCATCTGGATCTGATCGCGGGTCTGCCGTACGAGAGCTACGCGCGCTTTGGGCAGTCCTTTAACGAGGCCTATTTTTGCGCCGATATGCTCCAGCTTGGCTTTTTAAAGCTTTTGCACGGAACGGTGCTTCGCCGTGACGCCGAGAAATACGGCTACGTCTTTGCGGCAAAGGCGCCTTATACCGTGCTTGCGACCAAGTGGATCTCGCGTGACGAGCTTTACCGTCTCTCCAAGATTGCTGACCTCCTTGATCGCTTTTATTCGAGCGGAAAATTTGCGCAGTCGCTTGACTTTGCCGTGAATCGTGCGCCCTCACCCTTTGCCTTTTACGAAGGGTTACTTGCGTGCCTTGAGGCAAGCGACGGGAGGGATATCCGCAAGCTTTCGCAGATCGACGCCTTTCGCGTTTTCTATAGCTACGTTGCCACCTTCCTATCGGGAGACGAGCTTTCCGCGTTCGAGGAAAAATTGCACGCGGACTATGCCGCGCACGAGGCGCGGCGGATGCCTTATTCGGTGATCGGCGGGAAAAAAGAGAAAAAATAGGGCGGTTGCTGTAGCAACCGCCCGAAAGGAAAGTCGATTATTTGCCGTTTACGATAGCCTCGGTGTCTCTTGCGATCATAAGCTCCTCGTTGGTGGGGATCATGTAGATCTGTACGCGCGACTTGTCGGTAGAAAGCTTGGTTACACCGCTACGGCCGAAGGTCTTGTCGTTCAGCTCCTTGTCGTAGTCGATGCCGAAGTATTCCATGCCGTCAAGTGCCATAGCACGAAGAGAAGCGGTGTTCTCACCGATACCTGCCGTGAAGACGATCGCATCAAGACCGCCCATGGCTGCGGTGTAAGAACCGATGTACTTCTTGATCTGATAACCAAGAATGTCCATAGCAAGCTTTGCCTGCTTGTTGCCCTCGGCAACTGCTGCCTCAAGGTCACGGCAGTCCGAGGAAACCTCGGAAACGCCCAGGAAACCGCACTTCTTATTCATGAAGTCGTTCATCTGGTCGGGCGTGAAGCCTTCCTTGTTCATGATGAAGGGAACGATGGCGGGGTCCATGTCACCGCAACGGGTGCCCATGATAACGCCCGCAAGAGGCGTGAAGCCCATCGAGGTGTCGATGACCTTACCGTCCTTAACGGCCGAGATCGAGGAACCGTTACCAAGGTGGCAGGTTACGATCTTGGTGCCCTCTGCCTTACCGCCGAGAAGCTTAACCATTTCGCCTGCAACGTAGCGGTGCGAGGTACCGTGTGCGCCGTAACGGCGGATGGCGTAATCCTTGTACATACGGTAGGGGATACCGTACATATATGCCTCCTCGGGCATGGTCTGATGGAAGGCCGTGTCAAAAACGAGAACCTGAGGAGTGTTCGGCATAACGTCGAGACAACCCTGAATACCCTGAAGGTGTGCGCCCGTATGGAGAGGTGCAAGATCGCGGCATCTCTGGTCAAGGATGTCGAACACTTCCTTGGTCAGAAGAACCGACTGCGAGAACCAAGGTCCGCCGTGCACGATACGGTGACCAACGGCGTGGATCTCGTCCATGCTCTTTACACAGCCGTGCTCGGCACTGAGGAGTGCCTCCACGACATACTTCATTGCTTCGGTGTGATTGGGCATCGGCACCTTAGCGGCATATTCCTTGCCAAGAAGGAGCTGCTTGTGGGTGATGGCACCGTCAATACCGATTCTTTCGCAAAGTCCCTTTGCGACAACGGTATCGTTTGTGGTGTCAAAAAGTTGATACTTGAGAGAACTGCTTCCCGCGTTTACCACGAGTACATTCATGTTTCTATCCTCCGATAAAAAATATATTGACATATTATTATACTACAAAATATTTCCTTTTTCAAGTGGTTTTTCAAACTTTTCCGAAAGAAGAGGTGACAAAAATGAAAACAAGCGGTATTATCTGCGAATACAATCCCTTTCACACGGGACACGAATATTTAATAAAGGAAGCCAAAAAGCGATCGGACGCGGTGGTCTGCGTGATGAGTGGGCATTTTACCCAGCGCGGCGAGGCGGCCGTGGCCGACAAATTTGTAAGGGCCAAAACGGCACTTCTTGGCGGCGCGGATTTAGTGATTGAACTTCCGTTTCCGTTTTCGGCGGCAAGCGCATCCTATTTTGCCACGGCAGGCGTTACGCTTCTGGCACAGGTTGGCGTAAAGGAGTTGATTTTCGGCTCGGAGAGTGGAGACATTTCGCGTCTTTCGGCGCTTGCCGACCAATCGCTTTCCGTAGATTTTGAAAAGAAAAAAGAGGAAGCGGCGGCAAGCGAGGGAAGTGCCGTCTCGCATTTCGGCGCGCTTCTTGGCGAGGACGAGCGCCTTCTTCCCAACGATATTTTGGCGGTGGAATATCTGCGCGCGATAAAAAAAGAGGGGCTTTCCATGGAAGCGGTTGCGATCTCTCGCGTTGGCGACGGATTTTTGCAAAAGGAGTTGGGAGATTCCCCCTATGCCTCGGCCACGGCGCTTCGCAAGAGTCTCTATCTTGGCGATCTTTCGGCCATGGAGACGTATATGCCATCCTATTCTTTGGCAGAGCTGAAGGAGGCGCTCGTGCGCGGGGAAGCACCTGCCACGGTGGAAAACGCCGCGCGTGCCATTCTCGGCTTTTTCCGCTTGACCGTGCCCGAAACACTTTCGGAGGTCGCGGGACTTGGCAACGGGCTTGAGCATCGGCTTTGCGCGAGTGCCAAGGAAAGTCGCGATCTTGCGGAATTTTTGAAACGGTGCGCTACCAAGCGTTATACCGACGCCGCCATTCGCCGCGCGATCCTTGCGGCTATGACGGGCGTGACCTACGCCGACCTCGATCGAGGAGCGGCGTACACGACGGTGCTTGGGGCAACCGCCACGGGGCGTGCGCTTCTTGCTTCGCTTCGCAAAAAAAAGCTTCCGCTTTTGACCAAGCCCTCGGATGTCGAGGTGCTTTGTCTCGCGTTCCCCGAAAAGAAGGACGCGATCTTGCGGCAGGCGGCACTTTCAGAGAGGGCCGATGCGCTTTATACGCTCTGCTTGCCGCAGGCGGCGGAGACGGGAAAATATTTGCGCGGCGGCGCGGTTATGCTATAAACGGGAGAAGTCCCGCATCCGAGCAAAGCGTTTCGGCGTTCCAAAGCAGAAGCGTACCCGCGTATTCCTCTTTTTTGGTGATCTCATCGAGCATTTCAAAGGATGCACCGCGGATATAGCGCGTGTCGAGAAGATCGATGTCAAAATGTCGCGCCAAAAAGGGGATGAGGCAGTTGGCATAGCTATCCTTTATCACAAGCAAAAGCGGGCGGTTTTCCGTTCCGCTTTTTGTGATGCGCAGATGGGCAAAATTGCCGCCGAGAAAGCTTGCGTAGGGATCGCTTGTGCTTAACTTTTCGTTACGATAAAAGCCTTGATGCTCTTCGCCCGTTGAGAGATCGGTGACGGTGAAATTCTCGTCACCTTCAAAGCGATAGCGAATGATACGGTCGGCTTTTTTTATGGGGAAAAGCGAGGCCGCCGCGCTGGTGCCGAGAAAATCCGCCTTTGCGACTTCTTCGCGGAAGGCGTTTTTGGGAAGCGGCGTGTAGCCGAGGGATTCTCCTAAAAAATCATAGGCGTAATAGGCGCCAAGCGTCGTCCAATGGTGGTCGGTGCGGTACCATACCGCCTCGCCGCGCGCGGCCTTCTCGGAGAGGATCACGGTGAGCGGGGAACGGGGAAGAATTTCCCACGGCGTGTCAGCGGCATCTTCGGGGTAGCCCCTCGGAAGCTTGGAGGTGAGTGTGTCGATGGCGCGCGGCGCGTAAAGCGTGACCACGGGCTTTTCCCATGCCGACAGGTGTTCCACTATGGCTTCGGCCGCCTGTTTGTTTTGGGTCAGCATCGCGCGGTCACAGGATTCCAAGCGTTTGATTTGGTAAAAATCCCTGCCGAAAAGCACGTTCCCGTTTTGCCGTTTGCCTGCCAAAAGCTCGCAAGTCGATTTGATCTGCAAAAGCTTGGTGCGAAAAGGAAAGCGGTCGGCGTAAAATTTGCCGAGTCCCGCGAAATAACTCCCGTCAGTTACGGCTTCGAAAGAAAAGGCGGGCAAGGAGGCAAGCATACGGTTTTCCATGGGGGAAAAGTCCGCCGCGGGAAAGCTTATCATAAGAACGGTGGGAAGTACCAAAAAGAGCGAAAATAACAGGCATAAGAAACGGTTGCTTTTCATAAAATCCTCCGTGATTTATAAAGCGTAGATAAATAAATTGAAGTTTATCGGTGTGGCTAC
>JAZTWS010000284.1:0-3759 GCA_045636005.1 Eubacteriales bacterium
GCATCAACCCCACGGGCAAGCCCAAGCTGAAGGCGGCGCTTTTGGCCGAGGATATGGATTATGTTTTGGATGAAGCGGTGCGCGAGGAGGCGTGCGGTGCGACGGTGCTGGACGTGAACGTCGGACTTCCCGACGTGGACGAGGCGGCACTTCTCACGCGTGCGGTGTGCGAGATCCAAGCGGTCTCGGATCTCCCGCTTCAGCTTGACTCGTCGTCACCCGAAGCACTGGCTTCGGCTATGCGACGCTATAACGGCAAGCCGATGGTCAATTCGGTGAGCGGCAAGAAAGAGAGCATGGAGGCCGTCTTCCCACTTGTGAAGAAATACGGCGGCGTGGTTGTGGCACTTACGCTCGACGAGGCGGGTATTCCCGCCGACGCCGAGGGGCGTGTGGCCATTGCCAAGCGCATTCTCCATGTGGCAAAGACCTATGGCATCGACAAGAAGGATATTGTGTTTGACACGCTGACCATGGCGGCAAGCACCGACCCGATGGCGCCGCGTGTGACGCTGGAGGCATTGGCGCGCATCCGCAAGGAGCTTGGCTGTCATACCATTCTCGGTGTTTCCAACGTCTCCTTTGGGCTGCCGTCTCGTCCCGTGATCAACGCCGCGTTCTTTACGATGGCGCTTGAGCGAGGGCTTTCGGCGGCGATCCTCAACCCCTATTCTGAGGACATGATGCGTGCCTATTATTCCTATCGCGCGCTCGCGGGGCTTGACGAAGGCTTTGCGGATTATATTGCCTTTGCTTCTTCCGCGGGCGAGCCCGAGAAAAAGCAGGCGGCGGCCGAGCCGACGCTGAAGGACGCGATCGAGAAGGGGCTTTCGACCCGTGCTTACGAGCTTGCGCAGGGGCTTCTTACGAACACCGATCCGCTTGCGATCGTGCAGGGCGAGATCATTCCCGCGCTCGAGAAGGTCGGGGAGGAATTTGAGAAGGGACGTTTTTATCTGCCCCAGCTCTTGATGGCGGCCGAGGCGGCGGGAAAAGCGTCGCTTGCCGTGAAGGAGGCGCTTCCGCCCAAAGCGGACGGGGTGGACGGAATGCCCGTGGTACTTGCCACCGTCAAGGGTGACGTACACGACATCGGCAAGAACATCGTAAAGCTTCTGATGGAGAACTATGGCTTTGCGGTGAGTGATCTCGGCCGAGACGTGCCGCCCGAGGACGTGCTTGCGGCGGTGAAGGAGAAGGGCGCGGCACTCGTGTGTTTGAGTGCCCTGATGACCACCACGGTACCTGCAATGCGCGAGACGGTGGAGCTCTTGCACCGAGAAGCGCCCGCGTGCAAGGTCATGGTGGGCGGCGCGGTACTGAACGAGGCGGTAGCCGACGAGATCGGCGCGGACGCCTACGGGAAGGACGCGATGGCAGCAGTTCGTTATGCCGAAAGGCTGAAAAACGGAGAAATCCAATAAATTTATCAATGTAAAATGTGGAGGAAAAGAAAATGGAAAAGAAAGTAAAAAAAGCAGCAAAAGAATTGAAGAAGAAGGGTGACGGCTTCTGGGCGGATTTTAAGAAGTTTATTACCAAGGGTAACGTGCTGGATATGGCAGTTGCCGTGGTCGTTGCAACCGCGTTCAATGCGATCGTAAACGGACTTGTGAAGTACATCATTACCCCTCTTATCACCTACGCTACGAGCGGCGTGAGCATCAACGAGTGGGAGTGGGTTGTGCGTGAAGAGGTGCTTGACGCCGCAGGTGCGGTTGTTACCTCGAAGATCGCGGTGCAGTACGGTCTGTGGCTTCAGGCGATCGTTGACTTCCTGATCATCGCGTTCAGCGTATTCGTAGTCGTTCGCGTGATTCGCAACACCGAGAGAGCTCTTAACGCCAAGGAGCTTGCGAAGAAGGCCGAGGGGGAGGCTGCCAAGAAGGCCGAGGACGAGAAGAAGGCCGCCGAGGCTGCCGCTGCCGCAAAGGCTGCCGCTGAGGCGCAGAAGGCAAGAGAGGACGCCTTCCTTGCCGACGTCAAGGAACAGGCCGAGCTTCTCCGCGAGATCCGCGATTCTCTCAAGAAGAACTAAACCGAAAAACGAAAAGCCGAGTCAAACGACTCGGCTTTTTTGTTTAAATTTTTGATTTATCGAGCACTTTATGTGGGGTGTTGCCCCACACCCCACAAGTGCCTTTACGAGTTCGCTACGCGACCTCGGTTAACAAATTGGTTTTGCACCAAAGGTGCAAATTTGCTTCGCAAACCCCAATTTGTTACAGGCTTGACCAAAACTTTTCTCGCACGGGTATGTGCAAACTTCACGTCATTTTGAGCCGCGTGGCTCGCGGCATAAATGTTCTTCTTGCAAGGCAAGAAGAACCAAAATGACTCGAAAGACTCTTACAATATTGTCTTTGCAGACTTTTTAGTAAAAATTTTCAGAAAAGTTTTTGAGGGGTCTTGGGGAACTTTTTTCAAAAAGTTCCCCAAGCGTTCCCCACCGATAAACATCAATTTATCGGGGTTTAAAATATTCGTAAAGCGTGCAGGGGATCATGCCGTTATAGAGGCGTTTTTTCTTGTCGGCGGTACGGCGGAAGAGCTTTTCGAAGCTCTCGCAGGAGGTGATGATATACATCTGCCAGGGCGAGAAGGTGGCGAAGTTTTTGCCGATGGCGGCGTAGAGTGCCTCGGTCTCCTCCCTCGTCATCAGTCTCTCGCCGTAGGGGGGATTGCAAAGGAGCGTGCCGCGTCGATCGGGCTTCTTTATTGTGCGCGCGTCGGCCGAAAAGATGTTTAAATGCTCCTCCACGCCGGCTCGCGTGGCGTTTTCGTAAACGAGATCGAGCATATCCTCATCGATGTCCGAGGCAAAGGCCTCGAATTTGGAGTCGCGGATTATCTTGCTCTCGGCCTCCTCGCGTGCTGCCGTCCAAAGAGCCTTTGGCAAAAAGGGGAAGGCCTCGCCTGCAAAGGTGCGGGTAAGTCCGGGTGCGCGTCCCGTGGCGATCAGCGCCGCCTCGATGACAAGCGTCCCCGAGCCGCAGAAGGGATCCCAAAAGAGCGTGTCCTCGCGCGGACGTGCCGTCAGGGCGATGGCGGCGGCAAGCGTTTCGCGAATAGGCGCCACGCCCGACTCGGGGCGGTAGCCACGCTTATGGAGTGCCACTCCGCTCGTGTCGATCATAAGATAAGCCGTGTCCTTGAAGATGAAAAATTCAATTTGATATTTTACGCCGCTGTTCTCCGAAAACCATTTGGCACCGTAGTGCGCCGACAAGTGCTCGACGACCGCCTTTTTGACGATGCTCTGGCAGTCGGGAAGCGAGGTGAGGCGGCTTTTGATGGCGTGTCCCTTGACGGGAAAGGCGTCGTATTTGCCGACGAATTCCTCCCAAGGCAACGCTTTCGTGCCGTCGAAAAGCGCGGCAAAGGTGGGCGCGGGAAAGCTACCGAGAAGCACGTACACGCGCTCGGCCGTGCGCAAAAAGAGGTTGGCGCGTGCAATATCCTGCGGCTCGCCCTCGAAAAAGACGCGGCCGTCCATTGTGAGCGTGCGCCGAAGGCCCAGCGCGTCAAGCTCCTCGCCAAGCAGCTTTTCAAGCCCAAAGAGACAGGTGGCTACAAGTTCATAGGTCATAAATTTTCTCCGTTCCAATAGAATGGAAAATTGAAGTTTATCAGTGGGGAACGCTTGGGGAACTTTTTGAAAAAAGTTCCCCAAGACCCCTCAAAAACTTTTCTGAAAAATTTTACGAAAAAGTCTGCAAAAGCAATATTGTAAGAGTTTTCCAAGTCATTTTGGTTCTT
>JAZTWS010000285.1:0-7302 GCA_045636005.1 Eubacteriales bacterium
AGCGAGATTGCCATGGGCTTGGCCCCCGGCACGTCGCCCGTACCCGTCACGTCAAACACGAGCGCGTCATCGGGCTCAATGGCAAAGGCTGCCGTTTTCGCGCCGCGACAACCGACCTCCTCCTGCACCGAAAAGACGAAAAACACATCGTCCTTGGAGGCTTCCAACCGCTTGGCAATATCCACGAGAATGGCGCATCCGATGCGGTCATCCACGGGACGCGCGGCAAGCCTTGCACCGGCAAGACGGGTAAGCGAGGGCTCGGTCACGGCGCAGTCCCCGGTCTTTACACGCTTCTCGGCGTGCTTTTTATCCTTGGCGCCGATGTCGATATAAAAATTCGTTGCCTTGTAATCCTCTTTTTTGGCAAGCTCCTCGTTCGGTGCCACCACGCCGTGCAGTCCGTTTTCAAAAACCACAGGCATATACGCCGAGGGAATAAAACGGATGCCGCCGATATTCGACACGCGCAAAAAGCCGTTGTCCTCAATATAGGTGACGATAAATCCGATCTCGTCCATATGCGCGCAAAGCATACGCTTTTTCTTATCCTTGCCGGTTCCCTTTTTCAGCGCAATCAGATTGCCGAGCGCGTCGGTGGAGATCTCGTCCACATAGGGTGCTATTTTTTCGGAGATGGCCTTGGCCACCGCCCCCTCTCGGCCCGAAACGCCGTGTACCTTTATCAGTTCCTTGAGTGTTTGATACATCTTATACCTTCCTTTCCAAATCCGCGTCGTTGAGCAAGTGCGCTACCAAGGCCTCGATCGCCTCGTAGTCGGCAAGTGCCGCCACACAGGCGGGAGAATGCAAGTACCGCGTCGGCGCAGAAAGCGCCAGGCATTTGACGCCCTTGCCGCTCTTGTGGATATGTCCCGCGTCGTTTCCGCCCGAGACGAAGCGCTTGACCTGCGCGGGAACGCCCTTCTTTTCGGCCAACTCCAATGCGTAGCGCACGAAGGCCGCGTCGTAAATGGTCGAGCGATCCAAAAGCGAGATTGCGCCACCGCGTCCCACGTCGGCCACACGAAGTGCCGCGTCGGTGCCTGCAATATCGGCAATCGCCGTGGTTTCCAGCACAATCGCGTAGTCAGGAGAGAGACGCTCCGCAACCACCTTGGCACCCGAAAGCCCAAGCTCCTCGCGCACCGTGAAGCAGAAATCCACCTCCATGCACGGCGTGATCTCACCCGAAGCAATCTTCTGCATCGTGAGAAGCATCACCGCGCAGCCAAGGCGATCGTCCAAGGCCTTGGACTTGATAAGCGGTGCCTTCTCGTCGCCAAATAAATAAAATTCACTGTCAAAGGTGCCAAAGTCTCCAATCTCGATCCGCTTTTCGGCATCCTCCTTGGAGAAGGCACCGATGTCGATCAGCATATCCTTGGCTGGCGTGGTCTTTTTGCGCTCGTCGGCATCCTGATGGTGAATGGCCTTGGAGGCAACCACGCCGCTCACACGCCGCGTCTCGTTGCCCACCGTAACACACCTGCCGCCAAGCACGCGCTCGTCGATACCGCCGAGCGTGGCAAATTTCAAATAGCCCTCGTCGGTAACCGTGTGGATCATAAAGCCAACCTCGTCCATGTGGGCCGCGATCATTATTTTTTTCATGGCGCCTTCGGGACGAAACGAGAAAATAAGATTTCCCATGCCGTCCACGCGATAGTCGAAGCAATATTTCTTTCCTTCCGCCAAGATCTTCTCTCGCACCTCGTCCTCACACCCCGAAGGGCCAAAGGCCAAGCAAAGCGAGCGAAGAAGCTCCAATTTATCACTCATGCGAACACCTCCGCCGTCTTTTTGTCGCAAATAAAGGCCGTAATCAGCGCCGTAAGCGTATCGCAATCGTCAAGATGCAAGACCTCGTTGTAGGTGTGCATCGACTTGAGGGGCAGCCCCACGTCCACCACGGGAATGCCTCCCTTTACGAGCCCAAGCGTTTCGGCGTTGGTACCCGTGGAGTCGGCCGATACGATCTTTTGCACGGGGATTCCCTTTTCCTCGGCAAGTGCAAACGTACGCGCGGTCAGCTTGCGGTCGGTCACCGCCGAAAGCGTGACCGAGATGCCCTTCCCAAGCTCCACCGTTTCGTGCGTGGGTGTGTCGGGCGTACGGCCGAGATTGACGTCCACCACCATGGCGTAGTCAGGCAGGACGCGATACGCACCGCATACCACACCGCCCAGGCGATCGGTCTCCTCGTGCGCCGAGAGCAAAAGATAGACGTCTCCCGCCAGATCCTCGCGCGCGGTTTTGGTGATCGCCTCGATGGCACAAGCCGCGCATGCTTTATTGTCAAAGCCCTTTCCCGCCAGCATTTTTTCGCCAAGACGGGTATATTTCGGTGCAAAGCCCACGGGGGTACCGATCGAAACGAGCGAGGAAAGCGTCTCCTTATCGTAACCCGTATCGATGAAAAGTTTGTCCACCGCGCAAAGCTTTCCCTTGTCCTCCGCGCGCGCCAGATGCGGCGGTGTGGAGGCAATGATGCCGCGAAGCACCTTTTTGCCGTAGATCATCACGTCGGCCGCTTGCAAAATGCGCGTGTCAAGTCCGCCGATGTTAACGACCGAAAGAAAGCCGCCCTCATGGATTTCGCTGACGTACATTCCGATCTCGTCAAAATGCGTGTCAATAAGAATCTTCGGCGCGTTTTCTCGGCCGCATTTTTTCACGAGGATACGGTTTTTGAGCGCGTCGGCCTCGATCGCGTCAAATTCCCCCTCCAAAACATCACGGAGCGAGGCGTCCTCGTAGTCCTCGTAGCCCGTGACCGACATCATGGAGGAGATTTGGATTATTTTTTCGAAAAGTTCCATCTTTTATTCCATTTCCGTTACGATTTTTTTGAAATATTTGCCGCGTGCCATAAAATTCTCAAACGCGTCAAAGCTGGCACACGCGGGCGAGAGCAAAACGATGTCGCCACTCTCTGCAAGGGCGCGGCATCGGTATACCGCCTCCTTAAAATCCGATTCCAAATATACGGGCGGTGCGTCCATTCCCGTATTTGCGATCGCGTCCGCGATCTTCGGTGCGGTTGCACCCGTAAGCACCACCGCCTTTGCGCGCTCGCAAAGCGCGATACCGAGCGGCTCGAAGGGAATGTTCTTGTCGTAGCCGCCGCAAAGCACGATCGGCTTTTCGGAAAGTGCCGAGAGTGCCGCCGCCGTGCGCGAGGGGCTGGAGTCAATCGAGCTGTTGATGTAACGCACGCCGTCAAGCTCCCTTACAAACTCCAAGCGATGCTCCACACCGCCGAAGCCCATAGCAACCTCGCGAATGCTTTCCGCATCCGCAAGTCCCTCCAGAACCGCAATGGCCGCCATATAATTTTCCACGTTGTGTCGTCCAAGCAACCGAATATCCGCCGTTTTTAAGATTTCTCGCTCAACGGTGCCATCAAAGAAGCAGATCGTGCCGTTTGTCTCGTATATCGCGCGCCGTTCGGGATTTCCTCCCGTCAGCCGCTCCTTATCGTCGGTCTTCGAGGAAAAGAGGGTCACGCTCCCCTTTTGCTCTGCGGCAAGCCTTGCCGTCACGTCATTCTCGGCATTGGTTACGAGAAGCGTGATCTCGGGGTGCGAGCAAATGTTGCGCTTGGCCTCGATGTATTCCTCCATGTCGGTATGCCAATCGAGATGATTGGGCGAGAGATTGGTGATGACCGCACGCCAGGGCGACTGCTTCATGGTCATAAGCTGGAAGCTGGAAAGCTCGACCACCGCAAAATCCTTCGCGGTCATCTCTCTCACATAAGGCAAAAGCGGCTCCCCGATGTTGCCCCCGACGTAGACTCTGCCCTCCCCGCTTTTTGCAAGCGCAGCGGCGAGGATCTTGGAGATCAGCGTCGTCGTGGTGGTCTTGCCGTCACTTCCCGTCACAGCGAGGATGCGGGCAGGCGTCATCGCAAAGAAAAGCTCCATTTCCGAGGTGAGAAAGGCTCCGCGCGCAAGTGCCGCGGGAATACCGCCCTTGTCGGCGCGTATACCGGGCGAGCGAAAGATCACGTCGGCATCGATCACGTCGAGATAGCTCTCCCCCGTAACGAAGCGCACACCCTCGCGGGCAAGTGCCTCGGCCTCCTCGCCAAGCTCCTCTACGCTCTTTTTATCGTGAACGGTGATGCTCTTGGCACCAAGCTCTATCAAAAAACGCACGAGAGGACGGTTGGAAACCCCAAATCCAAGCACTGCACAGGTAAGAGTGCGGACATTTTCCAAAAATTCTTTGTGTCGCATCGGCGCACCTCCGAAACAAGACTATAACTATAATATTATATACTTTTTCTTTTATTTATGCAATAGAAATTTTATAAAAAATCATAAAATAATTTCCAAAACTCCCTTTTCAAACGCGTTTTTTTTTGGTATAATAGAAAGAAGGAATAAAGTGAGGTAGAGATCATGGCTATTGAAAAAGTAAGAGAATATTTAAAGCCCTTCGGCCTTGACGGCGAAATCCGTGAATTCGAGGTCTCCAGCGCCACCGTGGCACTCGCCGCTCTGGCTCTCGGAACCGAGGAGGCGCGCATCGCCAAAACCCTCTCGCTTGAGACAAAAGAGGGCGGTTGCGTCCTCGTGGTCACGGCGGGCGACGTGAAGATCGACAATCATAAATTTAAAGATACCTTTGGTTTTAAGGCCAAAATGCTCGCGTTTGATGACGTTCTCGCCAAAACCGGACACGCGGTAGGCGGCGTATGCCCCTTTGCGAATCCCGACGGCACACAGGTCTGGCTTGACGAGTCGCTGAAGCGCTTCCAAACGGTATTCCCCGCGTGCGGCAGTGCCAATAGCGCCATTGAGCTTTCGATCGATACGCTTTTGAAGGTGTCCGGCGCGCGAGGCTTTGTGGACGTTTGCAAGCCGATCGTGCCCGCAGCAGAATAAATCGAGAAAGGACAAGGACAAGTGGCAAAAGATATAGAAAGAGCAAAAACATTATATAACGACCAAAGCATCCGTTCCTTAAAGGGTGCCGACCGCGTAAGAAAGCGCCCCGCCGTTATTTTCGGCTCGGACGGACTTGAGGGCTGCGAGCATTCCTTTTTCGAGATCCTCTCCAACTCGGTAGACGAGGCGCGTGAGGGACACGGAAATGAAATTTTGACCATTCTCCACCCCGATAAAAGCATCACCGTTGATGACCGCGGACGCGGCGTTCCTCTCGGATACAACGAAAAGGAACAACGTTGGAACTGGGACCTCATTTACTGTGAGCTTTATGCGGGCGGTAAGTACGATAACAACGAGGGCGAATCCTCTTATCAATACTCGCTGGGTACCAACGGACTCGGCGCCTGTGCCACGCAGTACAGCTCGGAATATATGGACGTATACTCCTACGACGGCCAGACCGAGCGTCACATCGCCTTCCGAAAGGGCGAGCCCGTTACGGGCGTTCTGGAGGAGCGCGAGCTTGACAAAAAAGAACGCCGCACGGGTACGGTCATTCATTGGAAGCCCGACCGCGAGGTCTTTACCAACGTAGATATTACCCCCGAAATGATCAAAAAGACGCTTCACCGTCAGGCCGTTGTGGTGGCGGGCGTCACCTTTGTGTTCCGTTATACCGACGAGGCAGGAAAAACCGTCGAAGAACGCTTTTTCTACGAAAACGGCATTTCGGATTATATCAAGGAGATCGTGGGCGAATCCGCCAATACCGATCCGGTTCTTTGGCATCTGGAAACGCGCGGACGCGACCGCGAGGATTTGAAGGACTACAATCTGCAGGCTGACGTTTCCTTCTGCATTTCCAACGCCGTAAGCTGCTTGGAATACTACCATTGCGGAAGCTTTTTGGAATACGGCGGCTCGCCTGACCGCGCCGTGAAAAGTGCCTTTGCCTTTGCACTGGATAAGTATATCAAAAACGCGGGCAAATATAACAAAAACGAATCCAAGATCACCTTTGCCGATATTGCCGATTGCTTGGTTTTGATCAGCAGCAGTATTTCCACCGCCACCTCCTACGAAAACCAAACCAAGAAGGCGATCAACAACACCTTTATTTATGAGGCAATGAACGAGTTTCTTCGTAAAAACCTCGAGATCTATTTCATCGAGCATCCCGTAGAAGCCGAGATCTTTGCCAACCAGGTGCTTGTCAACAAGCGTAGCCGTGAGTCTGCCGAAAAGGAACGTCTCAACATCAAGAAAAAGCTGACGGGAACGCTGGATATCGCCAACCGCGTGGAAAAATTCGTCAACTGCCGTTCGAAAGACCCCGCCGTCCGCGAGCTTTATATCGTGGAGGGTGACTCGGCTCTTTCGTCCTGTAAGCTGGGCAGAAACGCCGAATATCAGGCCATCATTCCCGTAAGAGGTAAGACGCTCAACTGTCTCAAAGCCCCCTACGACCGCATCTTTAAGAACGACATTATCACCGATCTCTTAAAGGTCATCGGTTGTGGCGTCGAGCTTCACGGCAAGGTCAAGACCGATATGCCCGCCTTTGACATGAACGCACTTCGCTGGTCCAAGATCATCATCTGTACCGATGCCGACGAGGACGGATTCCAGATCCGCACCCTGCTTCTGACCCTTTTTTACCGTCTGCTTCCCACTTTGCTTGAAAACGGCAAGGTGTTTATCGCAGAATCGCCTCTTTTCGAGATCACAACCAAGGATCAGATCCTTTTTGCCTATGACGAATTTGAAAAAGCTGACATTCTCAAGAAGCTGGAGGGCAAAAAATACACGCTGCAGCGCTCCAAGGGTCTTGGTGGGAACGAGCCCGACATGATGTGGCAGACCACCATGAATCCCGAAACGCGCCGCCTCATCGCCGTTACGCCGACCGATGCCGAGCGCACCTACGAAATCTTCGACACGCTTCTCGGAGACAACCTGCCCGCGCGTAAAGAATTCATCACCGCACACGGACACGAATACATCAAGGACGCCGATATCTAAAGCCAAAATCCCTCGGAAAAACCGAGGGATTTTTCGCATCTCAACAAATTGGAGTTGGTTGGGGAGAACGCGGGGGCTCTGCCCCTCGCCCCCGCAAGCCTTTGAAAAGGCTTGACCGAAACTTTTCTTGCATGGGTATGTACAAACTTTACGTCATTTTGAGCCGCGTTCAGCGCACGCGCAGAAAAGAGAGCAACCTCTCTTTGTCTGACGCGTGGCCCGCGGCATAAATGTTCTGCGCACAAGGTGCGAAGAACCAAAATGACTTGGAAAACTCTTACAATATTGCTTTTGCAGACTTTGTAGTAAAAAATT
Source organism: Eubacteriales bacterium (assembly GCA_045636005.1). Taxonomy (GTDB): domain Bacteria; phylum Bacillota; class Clostridia; order Oscillospirales; family CAG-272; genus RGIG8775. The sequence goes on from JAZTWS010000285.1 coordinate 7,239, forward strand.
TCAGAAAAGTTTTTGGGGGTTATAGGGGACTTTTTTCAAAAAGTCCCCTACACGCTCTCTCCCC
>JAZTWS010000286.1:0-3467 GCA_045636005.1 Eubacteriales bacterium
ACCCGAGGCGCAAAGAAAGCTTTGCAAAGAAACGCCGTTTTTTCAGGGCTCTGCCCTGAAACCCGCCGCCTTTTGAAAAAGGCGGGCGAAAACTTTTCTCGCAGGTCTCTGCGCAACACACCGATAAATCAAAATTTGAAAGGCTCCTTTGAAAAGTTTTTGAAGGTTGTTGAAATTTTGGAAAAAATGTGCTATACTCTTTATAGAAAGCAATTTCGCAAGAAAGGAACGATACAATGGCTTCTTTTACCGAAAAAACTCGTGAATACCCTGTGCAAATACGCGATATGCTCCGCGTGAGCGCCTCGCTTTTTGCCGATAAGCCCGCAATCGTCGCCAAAAAGGACGGCGAATATCGGACGTATACCTACCGCCGCCTGCAAAGCGACGTAAAGGCTCTTGGCGCCGCGCTTGCGGCAAGAGGTCTTTGCGGCAAGAAGCTCGCCCTGCTTGGCGACAACGGCTACGAATGGGTTCTGATTTTTCTGACCGCTCTGTGCGGCAATTTCGTGGCGGTGCCGATGGATAAGTCCCTGCCCCCCATGGACGTGGCACAGCTCTGCCAATACGCCGAGGCCGCCGCGATCTTTTACGCCGACGGCTATCCCGAATCGGTTTTCGCGCTCGGTGAGACGACCGAGGCCTACCCCTTCTCGTCGATTGAGGCACTTCTTGAGGAGGGCCGCCGCTTGCAAACGGCAGGCGAGGCCACCTTCCCGACTGCGCGCGGCGAGGGCGCACCCGCGCTTCTTCTTTTCAGTCAGGCAAAGACCGACGCGCCGCGTGACGCGCTCTTGTCGGACGAAAACCTCTGCTTCACCGCGACGCGTGCCGCCGCCGCGATGGGCCTTTCGGAGAAAGACACGCTTCTTTCGCTGCTTCCGCTTCACTACGCCTACGAGCTGATCCTCGGCCTTCTGGCGCCCCTTTCGGTCGGCGCGTCGGTTGCGTTCGGAGACGGACTGCACGCCGTGATGAAAAACCTCGGTGAGCTTCACCCCACCGCACTCGTAACCACGCCCATTCTTGCCGAGGCACTTTGGCGCAAGGCGCAGAAGATGCTGACCGAGGGCTACGGAAAGCTTGGCGCAGCCGAGGTCAAGGCAAGCAACGTCCTGCCCAAAAAATTGGCGCTCCCCCTGCGCAAAAAGCTCTTTGCCCATATTCACGCCGCCTTTGGCGGATCGCTCCGCCTGGTGCTTTGCGGCGGCGCGCCCACTTCCCCGCAGGTGATGAAGGGGCTTTCGGACATCGGTATTCTTGCGCTTACCTGCTACACCGCGGGCGAGGGCGCGATGACGGTGACGATCAACGCGAAAAAAGCTCCGCGCGCAGAGTCGGTCGGCCGTACGCTTGACGGCGCGATCGTGGATATCTACAACGGGGGCGAGGACGGCAAGGGCGAAATTCGCGTCAAGGGTGACGGCGTGATGCTCGGCTACTACAAAAACGACGCGGCAACCGCCGAGGTCATCCGCGACGGTTGGCTCTATACGGGCGACCTTGGATATCTGGACAAGGACGGCTATCTCTACCTTACGGGCCGCAAGAAAAATCTTCTCGTGCGCGCTTCGGGCAAAAACGTATTCCCCGAGGAGCTGGAGCCCCTGCTGACCGAGCAGCCCTTCGTCAAGGAGGCAGTCGTGGTGGGCTTTGTGAACGAGCAAAAGCGCGATTACGACCTCGTGGCCGTTCTCTATCCCGACAAGGAGCGTTTTGCCGAACTTTACGGCAAGAACTATACCGTGACCGACGAGGAGACCGAGATGGCCAACGTCTTGGAAAAGGTCAACGCCACGCTCCCCGACCACAAGAAGCTCGACACCTTCGTTCTGCGACAGACTCCCTTCGAAAAAACCGCTTCGCGCAAGATCCTCCGCACCGGCGTCGCCGAATCGGTGAAGGATGAATATTGGAAAAAGAGATAAAGGAACGTGTAGGGGGAACTTTTTGAAAAAAGTTCCCCCTATAACCTCTTCAAAAATACAAACGTCAATTTACAAAAAATCCTCTCTTAACAAAAAAATTACAAACCCCCTTGTCAAGTGGGGGTTTTTTTGGTATAATAATAGAGAATAGAGATTTTATCATTTTGAATCGGACGCCTATGGCGCAGGAGGTACACATTGATCATCGCACTTGAGGAGGCAAAGCTTGCCCTCCAAAAAATGAGAGAAGACATAAAGGAGCTTGGCGAGGCGCTTCGCATCGAAGAAAAGCGCGTGTCGGTCGAGGAGCTGGAAAAGCAGACAATGGAAACGGATTTCTGGTCGAATCAGGAAAACTCCTCCAAGGTTTTGCAGACCATCAAGCAGACCAAGGACACCATCGGGGAGTACGATGACCTGGCAGGACGCTTGGAGGACGCCATCGTGCTTGCCGAAATGGCCATTGAGGAAAACGACGAGGACTCGCTCTCCGAGGTGCAGTCCGAGCAAAAGGACATTGCCGCCGCCATCGAAAGAAAGAGCATGGAGGTTCTTCTTTCGGGCGAATACGATAAAAACAACGCCATCGTCTCCTTCCACCCGGGTGCCGGCGGCACCGAGGCGCAGGACTGGGCGCAGATGCTCTACCGCATGATCACGCGCTGGGCCGAGCGCAATCACTACAAGGTGAAGCTGATGGATTGGCTGGACGGCGACGGCGCGGGCATCAAGAGCGCGACCATCATGGTCGAGGGCCTCAACGCTTACGGCTATCTCAAGGCCGAAAACGGCGTTCACCGTCTGGTGCGCGTGTCTCCCTTCGACTCGGCGGGCCGTCGTCAGACCTCGTTCGCATCGGTTGAGGTCATGCCCGAATTTGAGGAGACCGGCAAAATCGTCATCAAGGACGAGGACATCGAAATCACCGCTCACCGCTCCAGCGGCGCGGGCGGCCAGCATATCAACAAGACCGACTCGGCCATCCGTATCGTGCATAAGCCCACGGGCATCGTGGTCGGATGTCAGACCGAGCGCTCCCAGCTTCAGAACAAGGAAACCGCGCTCAAAATGCTCAAGAGCAAGCTGATGGAGATCCAACTTCAAGAAAATTTGGAGCGTATCGAGGACATTCAGGGTAACAAGACCAACATCGAGTGGGGCGCACAGATCTGCTCGTACGTTTTCATGCCCTACACGCTTGCCAAGGACACCCGCACCGGCTACGAGGACGGTAATATCTCGGCCGTAATGGACGGCGAGATCGACGGCTTCATCAACGCTTACCTCAAATCTATCGCGAAATAAGAAAGGATCAAAATCATGGATAACAAGCAGAAAAAAATTCTCGGCATTTCCTTGATCGTTTCGGCGGTCACCATGCTCTTCACCCTGATCATCGCACCTGCCAGAAACAAAAAGACCTCCCGTTTTCTCTGCTTTTTGGCATTCCTTGAGGCGCTTACCGGCCTTTTCGTAACCCTGGAGGAGCCGCGCCGCTTGCTTCGCAAGAGAAGAGCGGAGCTCGTGGTGGACGACGGG
>JAZTWS010000287.1:0-8322 GCA_045636005.1 Eubacteriales bacterium
AGCACGACGGTATCTGCGGGTGCCATAAGCAACACGATGCTGCCGAGAGGACTCGACCAACTGCCACCGCCGTCAAGCGTAATGTTGGCAAAGGTCAGCTTGGCACCGCCACTTACGGTGAAGGTATCCCCCGCCACGCCTCTCTTGGCCGTGTAGGTGTGTCCGTCCGCACTCTTGATCGTAACGTCACCGCCCGTGATAGCGACCAAATTTTTAATGGTATAGTCGCCAAGCAGCTCGATCGTAGCCTTGTCGGCCTTGACCGCCGCCGTCACGGCATCGGTAAACGTGGCTTCCGTCCACGTTGAGCCGCCGTCAAGCGTGTAACGCGTCTCGGCCGTTCCTGCCGCAAATGCGGACACGAAAAGCACGCCGAGTATCAGCACTGCCGTCAGCAAAACTGCCGTCAAACGAAGCGCCGAATGGTTGACATTCTTTTTCATGATCTTCTTCTCCTTTTCGTAAGAGATAAAATATAAACTCTTTCATTGTAATTATACAACAAAATTTATACAATGTAAATAGTATATTTTCGCTTGTTTTTACGCAATTCATTGCAAATGCGGTACAAGATAGTATATAATATTTTTATTATATCAAATCAATTTTATTTTACCACATACAAAAGCCACGCGAAAGATATAGGGTTCCCTTTTTATTGCACTATCTTCCCACACGGCAAAAAATATTGACAAATGCTTGGATCTGTTTTTTCTTCCTTTTCCCTTGTCCGATCTTTCGCTTTTCATCAAGGGACGTGCCATTTCTGCATAAAATGAAGATATATCGAAAAGGAGGACGCGTTATGTTTTGGCAGATCTTTTCGCTTATTTCCCGTTTTACGCATATTCTTCTCGGCATCGGCACGCCGCAAAAATTCCCACCTCCGCTCTCGCCCGACGAGGAAGCACGCTGCATCGAACAGACCGCCAAGGGCGACGAGAATGCACGGCAAAAACTGATCTTGCACAATTTGCGCTTGGTCTCGCACATCGTAAGAAAATACTATTCGCAAGCGCATTCGCAGGAAGATCTCGTCTCGATCGGCACCATTGGTCTTGTGAAGGCGGTGGATAGCTTTTCGGCCGAAAACGGCGCACGCTTCGCCACATACGCGGCAAAATGTATTCAAAACGAAATCTTGATGCATTTTCGTTCGCAAAAAAAACTGGCCGCCGAGGTATCGCTCGGTGATACCATCGACGTAGACCGAGACGGCAATCCCCTTACTTACAGCGACTTTATTTGCTCGGACGAAAACGTGAGCGAGGAGGTGGAGCGCGGTATACAGACTTCCAAAGCCATCTCACTCGTGGAAAGCATTCTTGACGAGCGCGAGCGGCAGATCATCGTTTTGCGCTACGGGCTTTACGGCCGTAAGGCAATGACACAACGCGAAATTGCGGCAAAGCTCAGCATCTCACGCTCCTACGTCAGCCGCATCGAAAAGGGCGCACTTGCAAAGCTTGCAAAAGCACTCAAATAATGTGCTTTGCCGCTTGACAAAGCAAAAGAAAAGCATTATAATAGAGTGAATTATTATGGGTTGGGAGGAAGGAACATGACATACGGCCATATCGTCGATTGCCTCAAAGACGCAGGCATCGAAAACGCCGAGACCGAGGCCGCGCTCCTTTTGGAACATTTTTGCGGTGCCTCACGCGCGCAGCTTTTTTCCTCCCCCGACACAAACTACGAAAGCAAAGCACTCATGGAGGCCCTTGACCGCAGGTGTGAGCATTATCCGCTTCAATATCTGTTCGGTGAATGGGATTTTTTCGGGGAGACCTATTTCGTCAACGAAAATTGTCTGATTCCCCGTTCCGACACCGAGTGTTTGGTGGAAAAGGCAATCTCCCTTCTTCCCCAAAACGCCTACTTTGCCGATCTTTGCACGGGAAGCGGTTGTATTGCCATCTCGGTCTTGAAGCACCACGCGGACTGTCGCGCACTTGCCGCCGACCTTTTCCCCGAAACGCTGAACTTAGCGGCGCGAAACGCGGAACGAAACGGCGTGAAGGATCGTCTTTCCTTGGTTCTTGCCGATGTTTTGCGCAAGGATGCACCGCTTGGTGAGGAGAAATTCGATGCCATTTTGTCCAATCCCCCTTATATGCGCACGGCAATTATCGACTCGCTCGAGGAGGAGCTTTTTTCCGAGCCGCGCGCGGCACTCGACGGCGGCGCGGACGGGCTTGATTTTTATCGCGCCATTCTCGCGCATCACACTCCACGCCTCAAGCAAAACGGATTTCTTTTATTTGAGATCGGATACGATCAAAAAGAAGACATCGAAGCCTTGGCCCATGCCTTCGGCTATTCCTGCAAGGTGGAAAATGACCTTGCAGGCAATCCGAGAACGGCCCTGCTTCGTAAAACCGTATAAAAAATGACACAATAAATAAAGGAGCATCGTTATGAAAAAGATAGGATACGCCGTTCTGGGTCTTGGCATCGGAATGGCTCATGCAGAGGCTGCGGCGGCGTCCGAAAACGCCGAGCTTATCGCGGTCTGCGATATTGACGAAAAACGGCTGGAAAAGGCGGCGGCACTTTACGAGGGCATCACGCTTTACCGCGACTTTGAGGAGCTTTTGAAGGATGAGAGAGTAGACGTCATCAGCATCTGTCTCCCCAGCGCCATGCACGCCGATTTTGCGGTGCGCGCCATGGAGGCAGGCAAACACGTTTTGGTGGAAAAGCCGCTGGACATCACCTATGAGCGCGCGATGCTCATTGAGGAGGCGCGCAAGAGAACGGGCAAAAAGGTCGGCGTGGTCTTCCAAAACCGCTACAATTTGAATATGTATCCCATCAAAAAGGCAGTCGCGGACGGCCGTCTTGGCAAATTGGTGCTTGGCACCTTTGCAGTCAAATGGTATCGCGACCAAAGATATTACGATAATAATTGGCACGGAACCTGGGCGATGGACGGCGGGGGCTCGCTGATGAATCAGGCGATCCACACCGTAGACCTTATGCTTTGGCTGATGGGCGAGCCCGCGTCGGTCACCTCCACCATGGACATCTACAATCATGACATCGAGACCGAGGACCTTACCGCATCGCTCGTCAAATTCAAAAGCGGCGCCACGGCCACCTTCGTAAGCACCACCTGCGCCTATCCCGGCATTTCCACCGAGATTATGCTCTACGGCACGGGCGGCAGCATCGAGGCCGACGCCGACTGCTTAAAGACTTGGAAGATGCGAGAGCCTCTTGAGGACATGGATGAGAAGGACGAGGAAGAAAAGATGCTCGCACAATTCGGAAAGGGCAACCGTGAAGCCGCAAAGCAGGAACCGGACAAGCTTTACGGTCACCGCCACGTCGTGGAGGACATGATCCTCGCGGTGCGCGACGATCGCGACCCCGAAGTGCTTCCCCCCACGGGTGCCGATTGCGTCAAGCTGATAGGCGCGATCTACGAGTCGGCCAAAACGGGAAAAACCGTTTACTTCGCATAAAAAACGGAGAGCAATATGAAAAACGCACTCTTTACCGTGCTGAAGGGTCTTTGGATCGGCGGCACGCTGACCGTCCCCGGAGTCAGCGGTGGCTCCATGGCCATGATCCTCGGTATTTACGACAAACTCATCGAGTCGGTCGGCGCCTTTTTGCCGGGCGGCAAAAACCGAAAAAAAGCCCTTGTCTTCCTGTTGGAAGCAGGACTTGCAGGTGTGGTCGGCTTCGTATTATTTTCGAATCTCGTCACCATGCTCATGACGCGCTTTCCGCTGGCGGTCTGCTTCTTCTTTGCGGGCGCGGTGGCCGGCGGCATTCCGATCATTTTGAAATCGGCCGAGATCCACCGTCCAAAGCCCTTGGACGTCATATTCGTTTTGCTTGGCATTGCCGCCGTTTTCGGCATTTCCAAAATTCCCGAGGGTCTCTTCTCCATTCCGATCACCTTGAGTGTCAAGAGTATCCTTTTGCAGCTTCTTTGCGGCATTCTTGTGGCAATCGGCTTCGTTCTTCCCGGCGTCAGCCTGTCACAAATGCTTTACGTTCTCGGCATTTACGGCGAGATCATGGATCATGTCTCCCGCCTTGACATTCTTCCCCTTCTGCCGCTCGGCATCGGCGCCGTGATCGGCGTGCTTTTGACGGCCTACGCCGTGGAACAACTGCTAAAGCACGTTCCGCGCGCCACCTATCTTGTCATTTTCGGCTTTATGCTCGGCTCCCTGCCCGAGATCTTCGCCGAGAAAAATTTCGGCAGCTTCGGCGTTTGGGATTATCTGCTTTGCACGCTCATCGCCATCGTCGGCTTCGCCGCGATCTTCGCGATGTCGCTTCCCGAGTTAAGAAAAAAGGAAAACTGAAAGACACGAAAAAAAGAAGATGTGAATATTTCACATCTTCTTTTTTTATTTTCTCACACGAACGAGAATGCCAAGTCCGTTTTTGAGGCTCTCCACAAATCGGTCGATTTCTTCTTCGGTGTTGTACTCCGACAGGCTTACGCGAATGGAGTTTTCCGCGTCGTTTGGCGAAAGTCCAAACGCAAGAAGCGTGGGACTCGGCGCGTGAGAGTGCGACGAGCAGGCCGAGCCGCTCGAAACGTAGATTCCCTCGCCCGAAAGATAGTGGAGCATGGTCTCGCTCTTGATCCGCGGAAGCGTAAAGTTGAGAATGTGCGGCGCGCAATTTCCAAGCGGCACGTTCAGCGTCACGTCAAGGGCCGAGAGTTTCAAAAGCGCATACTCACGGAGCGACGCCATTCTTTGCAGCTTTTCGTCAAGTCCCCTTCCCGTCTCTCGAACCGCCGCACCGAAGCCAACGATACCGATCACGTTTTCGGTACCCGAACGAAAACCGAATTCCTGCCCACCGCCAAAAAGACGGGGAGCAAGCTTTTTCTGCTTCAAGATCTCACGGTTCACATAAAGGGCGCCTACCCCCTTGGGACCGTGTATTTTATGTGCGCTGATGCTCACGAGGTCAGCACCGATCGCGGTAGGGGAAAAGCGAAGCTTGAGGAAGCCCTGCACGGCGTCACAATGCGTGACGGCCGACGGACATCTCTCCTTTGCAAGCCGAAAAACGCGCGAAAGATCGTACGCAGCACCCGTTTCGTTGTTGACCATCATCATGGTGACCAAAAGCACCTTTTCGTCAAGTGCGGTCTCAAGCTGCTCAAAATTCAGCACGCCGCCGCGCGTCGAGATGCGAACGACCTCAAAACCGTCGGCCTCAAGCATGCGGAGCGACTTTTCCACCGACGGATGCTCCGAATCGGTCGTGATGATCTTGTTCGCCACACGGCGAGCTTTGGCATACGCCACGCCAAAGATGGCGAGGTTATTTGCTTCGGTGCCGCAAGAGGTAAAGATCAGTTCACCCGGCTTCATCATACGCACGCCAAGTGCGCCACCGATCCCCTCTCTTGCCGCATCCACAAGCTTTTGCGCCTCGTGTCCCATCGTGTGAAGCGAGGACGGATTTCCATACGTCCGCATTGCACGCTCCATGGCCTCGATCGCCCCTTCGCAAAGTGGCGTTGTGGCGCTGTTATCCAAATATATTTCTTTCATAAAGAATTAGTGGAACTCAAACATAGCGATTGTCTCGTTCACAGCGTTCAAGTGGTCCTCGTAATAGGTAGCGTCCGAGGTGTAGGTGAAAACGTAAACCATGTTCGATGTCGCGCAGAACACCTGCTTGATACGGTACGTCATGCCAACCAAACCCGTCTCGTACTCAACGGCGACGGCAGAAAGTCCGCCAAGCGTTGCATTTTCGTCGGTGGTGAACACCGTATAGTCATACGTAAGCTCGCTCTTGGTCTTTTCCCAATATTCCGTAGCCGTCATCGGCTCATCCAAAACGTAAGACATCAGCGTTACGTTCGAGTTGTCCTGCGAATCCTCCGAGCAATACGCGGTGGGGATCTCGGTGGTTCTGTCTACACGCCAAGCCTTCGGAACGTAGAAATCATACTCATACTTGATATTGGAGGCAAGCTGCCAGCCCTCGATCACTTCGTTGTTTTGCTCTTTCGAGGGAATCTCGTTTTCATTCTCAACCTTGAAGGTAAACTTGGCAACGATCTCGCCAAAGTCCTCCTCATAGATTTCAAAGGAATCCTTTACCGCGCTATAGGTCAAAACCGTAAAGCCCTCGGCATAGTTGGAAACGTATGTGCGGAAGGCCATGGCCTTCTTACCCGAGGTAGCCTTATAGTCAAAGCAATACGCCGCGTAGGAGCCGAGAACGGTCTCCTCCAGCTTCTTGGTCACAAGCTCAAAATCCTCAAGCGTTCTCTGGAAGCTTTCCAAGGTTTTTGCGGTATACTGTTCAAGCGAGACGCCCGCGTCATTCTTTTGGGCGAAGGCGCTGACAAGCACGCTGCCCGCCGTCGAGCAATACGCACTGGAAATGCCACTGGAGGCATTGCTCGTCCAAGTGTTTGGAACGTATAAATAGAAGGGATCGCTATCCACCGAGGCCACCTGGAAGCCCGAAGGAGCCTCCACCTGCTCTCCGCAGGAAACGACACCAAGCACCATAATAGCAAGAAGTAAAACGGCAATTATTTTTTTCATTGGATCTTTCACCTTTCGCTTTTTAATTACAGAATATATTGTAACAGATTATCCGAGAAATATCAACAAATTTTTTGTAAACAATCAAAGACGCATCATTTCCTGCGCCGCCGCCAAGATGCCGATCTTTCCGCTCTCGTAGGTAAGGCCCCCTTGGAAGAAGGCGGTATAAGGCGGACGAAGCGGGCCGTCGGCCGAAAGCTCGATGGACGAGCCCTGCGTAAAGGCACCTGCCGCCATGATCACTTGGTCGGCATAGCCGGGCATATCCCACGGTTCAGGCGTCACGAAGGCATCCACGGGCGAGCCCTTCTGAATGCCGCGGCAGAACGCGCAGAGCTTCTCGGGGGCTTCGGTGATCACGGTTTGAATGATATCGTGCCGTACCTCGTCAAAACGCGGCTCCACGCGATATCCAAGCTTCTCAAATATGTAGGCCGCAAGATGTGCGGTCTTCAGCGCCTGCGACACGGTGTGCGGCGCGTAGAAAAGGCCCTTATAAAGACTTTTATTCATGCCGAGCGAGGCACCGACCTCGCCGCCGACGCCCACCGAGGTCAAGCGATAGGAGGCAAGCTCGACGGCGCGCGCGCTACCCGCAAGATAGCCGCCCGTCTCGGCCATACCGCCGCCGGGATTTTTAATGAGCGAGCCAATGACAAGGTCTGCCCCAACAGCCGTGGGCTCCTCGCGCTCCACGAATTCGCCGTAGCAGTTATCCACCACCACGAAGCAATCCTTCGCGCGCGCCTTAACGAAAGCAACCGCCTCGCCGATCTCTCTGACGCTGAGCGTCTTGCGATTGAGGTATCCCTTCGAGCGTTGGATAAACACAACCTTTACTCTGCCCGCATTTTCGGCAAGCCGTTGTTCAATGGTTTCGAAATCAAAGCATCCGTTTGGCAAAAGGTCTACCTTTTCGTAGTCCACACCGAAATCCGCAAGGCTTCCGTTGCCGGTTTTGCCGCCGATGCCGATCACTTCCTCCAGCGTATCGTAAGGCTTACCCGCGATCGAAAGCATGAGGTCTCCGGGGCGCAAAAGGCCGAAAAGACCGATGGTCAAGGCCTGCGTACCGTTTACGATCTGGGGACGCACGAGTGCCGCCTCGGCCCCCATCACGTCGGCCCAAATTTCATCCAAAACCTCGCGCCCCCTGTCATCGTAGCCGTAGCCGCTGGTGGGATTGAACATGGCGTCCGAAACGCGATGCTCGCGAAAACTGTCCATGATCTTCGAGGTATTGTCAAAGGAAACGCGATCGATCTCGGCAAAAATATCGGCAAGCTTTGCCTCGGCCTCGGCCGCAAGTGCCAAAAGTTCTTGTGAAAATTCCATAGTCTCTCCTTATTCCGCCAGAAGATAAGCCAGCGCAAGATCGCGGCAGGCCTCGGCGTCATGCATATCAATGATCTCCATTGCCGTGTGAATGTTGCGCGTGGGAATCGAAAGTGCGCCGACTTTGGCCCCCACTCCCGTCATCTGTATTGAGCTTGTGTCGGTGCCGCCGTAGGTCAGGATCTCCATTTGATAAGGAATCTTTTTCTCTCGCGCAAGCTCCTGCAAGCGTGCAACGGTTTCCGCATGGCAAATGACCGAGCTGTCCTTCACCTTGATAGCCGCGCCCTTACCGAGCGAGATTGCCATGGGCTTGGCCCCCGGCACGTCGCCCGTACCCGTCACGTCAAACACGAGCGCGTCATCGGGCTCAATGGCAAAGGCTGCCGTTTTCGCGCCGCGACAACCGACCTCCTCCTGCACCGAAAAGACGAAA
>JAZTWS010000288.1:0-3270 GCA_045636005.1 Eubacteriales bacterium
GTAGGTCTCCTCGTCAATGATCGTGGAGTACATATTGTCCTTGTAGTGATCCCAGTGACCGCTGGTCTCCCAAAGGTGACGGTTCATGATAAGGGGCGTGGAGACTTCAACGTAGTTCTCGCGCGTGTGGATCTCACGCCAATAGTCGATAAGGGTATTCTTAAGCGTCATACCCTTGGGCAAGAAGAAGGGGAAGCCGGGTGCCTCGTCGCAAAGCATGAAAAGTCCCATTTCCTTGGCGATGCGGCGGTGGTCGCGCTTCTCTGCCTCCTCAAGAAGCTTCATGTGGTTGTCAAGCTCCTCTTGAGTGCGGAAGGCTACGCCCTTGATTCTTGTGAGCATCTTGTTGTTCTTGTCGTTCTTCCAATACGCGCCCGACTGATCAAGCACGCGGAAGGCCTTGAGTGCCTTGGTATAGCAAAGGTGCGGGCCGGTACACATATCGACGTAGTCACCCTGCGTGAAGAAGCTGATCTCGGCGTCCTCGGGAAGATCGGCAATATGCTCGACCTTGTAGATCTCGCCTCTCTCCTTCATAAAGGCAACCGCCTCGTCACGCGGCAGGATCGAGGGACGGATCGGCAGATTTTCCTTGACGATCTTCTTCATCTCGGCCTCGATCTTGGCAAGATCCTCCTCCGTGAGCTTAACGTCTCCCAGATCCACGTCGTAATAAAAGCCCTTCTCGTTCGCGGGGCCGTAGGCAAATCTTGCCTCGGGGTAAAGTCTCTTTACGGCCTGTGCCATGATGTGCGCCGCACTGTGACGCAGTATGTGCAGCTCCTCCTCGGGCGCACACTCGGCAACGTGTCCGTCAGCATAAATAACCTTCATGTTCTTTCTCCTTTTATATTCCTAAATTTTAACAAAAATAAACCCCGACAAGACATGGTCTTGTCGGGGTGCAAAAACAAATTTCACACGGTTCCACCCGAGCTTTTACTTCATTGTATGCGATTGACCGAACGGGTGGTACGCCCTCCGTCCATAGCCGAGGCTCTCTCAGCAAATAAGCCTCTCTCTGTGCGCGTCGAACGGTGCGCTTGTCCCATCGGGATATTCATCAAGACTATTTTACAACTTTTTTCCCCGTTTGTCAACGGGTTTCCTTGAAATTTTATGCAATCGGAAGTGAGGCATCGTCCTCACCCTTGGTGATCGCGCGGATCTCCACGGGATAACTGACCTTTTCGTTGACGTGAACGGTCACGGTCTCCCCCAGCTTGGCACCGAGTAGCGCCTTGCCGAAGGGCGACTCCTTGGAGATGCAGTCGCTCAGCACGTCGTTGCGCAGCGTGGTCACGATGCGCACCTCGCGCAGCTCGTCATCCTCGGGATAATAGATCTCCACAAGGTCAAAAAGCCCCACCACGCCCTCCTCCGAGGAAATGTCGATCACCACCGCGGTCTCGATCATGTTCTCCAAATAGCGCATACGGCTCTTGTTTTTGTTATAATCGCGCTTGGCGCATTTGTATTCGTCGTTTTCCGAAAGATCGCCGTACTCGCGCGTGCGCTTGACCTCCTCGCGAAGCCCGGGCACAAGCGTGCGCCGATATTCCAGCTCTTCCTTCAGCTTTTCGATATCCACTTTGGTCAGCTCGTCGTGCATCTTCTTCTCCGATCTCTATTTTTTATCCTTCTTTTCCCGTCGGCGCCGAAAGGCTCCCACGGCTTTGTTATGCCATTCTCTGAGAACCGCCAGCGTTTTTTGGTCGTTCGGAAAAAGCCACTTCAAAAGCGCCAACGAAATGGCAAAGGTTGCGATCTTTTCGGGCGAAAAGGGGAACCACAAAAACGCAAGATAGGCACCCGCCACCGCGATCATCCAGCGAATCTCCAGCCACGTGCCGATGCCAAGCAGAATGTACGACCACCCGTTCGTGATCAGCCATGCGATTCCCACACAAAGCAAAAGACGGGGATTGATCAGGAACCAAATGACCTTCTTTACTTTTGCCTTAAAACTTTCTTTTTCCATTGATCAAAGCAAGCTTGCGCGAAGCTCCTCGCCGCTCTTTCCCGAAAGGTATGCGGGCGGCACGTCAAGCACGGTCTTCGCCCCCGCCTGACCCTCCTTATGCATACGCACCGCAGCGCGCGCGTAGGCCACCAACACCGACGAAGTAAACTCGGGGTTGGAATCCAGCTTTAAGCTATATTCGATGACGTGGCGATGCTCGCCGTCAAAGCCGGTCTTGCCGCTGCGAATGACGAAGCCGCCGTGCGGCATACCGCTATGGTCGCGCTTCATCTCCTCGGCAGTGATGAAATATACCGTTGTATCGTAGTCGGCAAAGTAGTTGGGCATGGTCTTGATCTCGCGCTCGATGCGCGCCTTGTCCGCCCCCTCCTCTGCTACCACGAAGCATACGCGCGTGTGCTTCTCGCGCGCCGTAAGCGCAGGTGTCTCGCCGCTTCTTACCGCCGCAAGTGCGTTCTCCACGGGTACGGTGTACTGGCGGGCATCAAGCACGCCCTCCACACGCCTTACGGCGTCCGAATGTCCTTGGCTGACTCCCTTGCCCCAGAAGGTGTAGTCGGCACCGTCGGGCAGAATGGCCGAGCCGTACAGACGGTTCAGCGAAAACATACCGGGGTCCCAGCCCACCGAGATAATACCGACGTGACCCGACGCGCGTGCCGCCTCGTCCACCTTCGCAAAATGCGCAGGGATCGCGGCGTGCGTGTCAAAGCTGTCCACCACGTTGAAATGCGAGGCGTAAAGCGGCGTCTGTACGGGCAGATCGGTGGCCGAGCCGCCGCAAAGGATCAGAACGTCGATCTCATCCTTATGAAGAAGCGCGTCGTCGGCGTGATAGATCGGCACGCCCTCGGTGCGTATCGTAAGGCTCTCGGGCGCACGGCGCGTAAACACCGCCGCAAGCGTCATGTCGCTATTTTGCCGAACCGCAGCCTCAATGCCGCGACCCAAATTGCCGTATCCCATAATTCCAACGCGTATTGCCATAATATGCTCCTTTATCTTTCACGAATATCAACCCAACTATTATATCATTTTGCGCGAGCTATTGCAAGAGCTTCGTGCAAAAAATAAAACAAATTGAAGTTTATCGGTATGGCTACGCTTAGACCCGCTGCAAAAGTTTTGCTCAAGCTTTTTCAAAAGCTTGCGGGGGTTGGGGCAGAGCCCCAAGAAAACGGCGTTTCTTTGCAAAGCGATTTATTCGTAACAAATTGGGGTTTGCGAAGCAAATTTGCGCCTTTGGTGCAAAACCAATTTGTTATCCGAGGTCGCGTAGCGAACTC
>JAZTWS010000289.1:0-5731 GCA_045636005.1 Eubacteriales bacterium
CACGGAAATCTTGGCAGTGCTTTTATGGAATGGGATGAAACACAAAGAAAATTTAATTTTGGGAGTGTGAGTTGATTTGGTATAAAATGAATTATTCGAATGAAGAGTGTCTTTATATGCTCTATGGAGATACGCCCGATATTCGAATAGTAAATCGATTTTTAAGTGAGAAACAGGCCCTCGTTCATCTTGGGGGCAGAATAATTTAACGAGCTGGCGGAGATCTGTTGTGAATCCCCCGGAAAGTATAACGAGAGATTGATCGTAAAAAAACACAGTCCGAACACAAAAAGAAATCCGAACCCTTCGCCTACCGGCTTTGGGTTCGGATTTCTACTGTTTGGTGCGGGCAAGAGGACTTGAACCTCCATGAAATTGCTTTCACTAGAACCTGAATCTAGCGCGTCTGCCAATTCCGCCATGCCCGCATATACGCCATCTTGAATGACAACATTTATATTATACACGTTTCTCTCAAAATGTCAAGTCTTTTTTTGAATTTTTTGCGATTTTTTGATGGTTGGGGCGGGGAGGTGGCGCGTGTGACGCGCGTTTTTTCGCGTTTTCGGTCGATTGGCAAAAGGATGAAGAGAGAGGGGAGAACCTCCGGAAAATTTGTGAAAAAAATAGAGGAGAAATTCCTTGACAAAAGGCAAATAATGTAGTATATTATTATAGATAGAATAAGACGAATAAAACGATAGATTACAGGAGGCATTATGCGGTTTTTTGAAGGAATGTCGATCGATGCAATTATAAGCCTTGCCGACGCCGAAAAGCCCAAGGTGTTTTCTCCGACCGATTCCGAGACCTATGCTATTTTTCCCGGTTTCGCAGATGTACATGTGCATTTGCGTGAGCCGGGCTTTTCTTATAAGGAAACGGTGGGGAGCGGCACGCGTGCGGCGGCGCGTGGCGGATATACCGACGTATGCAGTATGGCAAACCTAAATCCCGTACCCGATTCGCTTACGACGCTCGCACCTCAGCTGGAGGCCATTCGAAACGGGGCGGTGATCGGTGTTCACCCCTTTGCTTCCATTACGGTGGGAGAAAAGGGAGAGGTGCTTTCCGCCATGGAGGCGCTTGCCCCACACGTTGCCGGCTTTTCGGATGACGGGCGCGGGGTGCAGAGTGCCGATCTTATGCGGGAGGCGATGAAGAAGGCCAAAGCGCTTGGCAAGATCATCGTAGCACACTGCGAGGACAATAGCCTGCTTCACGGCGGCTATATTCACGACGGCGAATACGCGAGGACGCACGGTCACCGCGGCATCTCGTCGGAGAGTGAGTGGCGGCAGATCGAGCGCGATATTGCGCTCTTGAAGGAGACGGGCTGTGCTTATCACGTCTGTCATGTTTCGGCCAAGGAAAGCGTTGCTTTGATACGGCAGGCCAAGGCCGACGGTGTGAACATCACCTGCGAGACGGGCCCGCACTATCTCGTGATGAACGATGGTATGCTAAAAGAAGAAGGGCGCTTCAAGATGAACCCGCCCATACGAAGCGAGGCAGACCGCGTAGCACTCGTGGAGGGCATCGTGGACGGTACGATCGACATGATCGCCACCGATCACGCACCGCACAGTGCAGAGGAGAAGTCACGGGGCCTTGAAGGAAGCCTTATGGGAGTTGTCGGCTTGGAAACGGCATTTCCCGTGCTTTATACCCACCTCGTGCGAGAGGGAGTGATCTCTCTTGAGAGGCTCATCGAGCTGATGAGCACAAATCCCAGAAAGCGTTTTCAGATCTCGGATCACGGCAGCTTTTGCGTGTGGGATCTGAATGCGAAATATACCATAGATCCACAAGAATTCTTGTCAATGGGAAGGGCAACGCCCTTTGACGGTATGTCGGTGTATGGCAGATGCATACTCACCGTCCGCGGCGGAGAAGCCGTTTGGATGGACATATGAAAGGAAGGAAAAGTTATGGCAAAAAGAACAGATCTTAAGAAAATTCTCATCATCGGTTCGGGACCTATCTTAATCGGACAGGCCGCCGGATTTGACTATGCGGGTACGCAGGCCTGCCTCGCTCTCAAGGAGGAGGGCTACGAGGTGGTGCTTGTCAACTCGAATCCCGCAACCATTATGACAGATACTTCGATCGCCGATAAGGTGTATATGGAGCCTCTGACGCTGGAATACGTTGCCAAGATCCTGCGTTACGAGCGTCCCGATGCAATCGTGCCCGGCATCGGCGGACAGACGGGTCTTAACCTTGCGATGCAGCTCGAGAAGAAGGGGGTTCTGGCCGAGTGTGGCGTGGAGCTTCTCGGAACGAGCAGCGAGAGCATCGAGCGCGCTGAGGACCGCGAGCTCTTCAAGGAGCTTTGTCAGGAGATCGGCGAGCCGGTCATCCCGTCGGAAATTACCTATTCGTTGGAGGAGGCGCGTGCGGCAGCTTCGCGCATCGGCTATCCCGTGGTGCTTCGTCCCGCCTTTACGCTTGGCGGTACGGGTGGCGGCTTTGCCAACAACGAGCAGGAGCTTGTGGAGATCGGAACGAACGCCTTCAAGCTTTCGCCCGTACATCAGGTACTGATCGAAAAGAGCGTGAAGGGCTATAAAGAGATCGAGTTTGAGGTTATGCGTGACGGAAGCGACCATGCTATCACCATTTGCGGCATGGAAAATATCGACCCCGTCGGCGTACACACTGGCGACTCGTTGGTGGTTGCTCCCATCATGACGCTGAACGATCACGATCTGAAGATGCTGAACGACAGCGCCATCAAGCTTATCAAGGCACTCAAGATCGAGGGCGGCTGCAACGTACAGTTTGCGCTCAACCCCCATACGAGCGAATATTATCTCATCGAGGTCAATCCCCGCGTTTCGCGTTCCTCGGCCCTTGCCTCCAAGGCGAGCGGTTACCCGATCGCGCGCGTAACGGCGAAGATCGCCGTCGGCATGACGCTGGAGGAGATCGCGATCGCCAATACCACGGCGGCCTTTGAGCCTCGTTTGGACTATGTAATTGCAAAGCTTCCTCGTTTCCCGTTTGATAAATTTACCACCGCCTCCAACCAGCTCGGTACGCAGATGAAGGCGACGGGTGAGGTCATGGGTATCGGCTCGACGCTTGAGGAGTGTCTCCTCAAGGGTATTCGCTCGCTGGAGATCGGTGCGCATCACCTGTATCTCAGCAAGTTCGACAATATGAGTGTGGACGAGCTTCTCGACTACATCAAGGAGTTCCGCTCGGATAATATTTTCGCGATCGCGGAGCTGATCTATCACGGCGTTTCGATCGAAAAGCTTCATGAGATCACGATGATCACGCCCTACTTCCTTGAGGCGATCAAGCGCATCGTGGACATGGAGGAGACGCTCAAGGCACACACCTTTGATCTCGAAACGCTTACCGCGGCCAAGAAAATGGGCTTTAGCGACAAGTATGTGGCGCGTATGTGGAAATGCGCCGAGCTTGACGTTTATAATTTCCGCAAGGAACACAATCTGTTCCCTGTATTCAAGATGGTAGATACCTGCCATACGAATGCCTACATTCCGTACTTCTATTCTTCTTACACGGGTGAGAACGCCTCGGTGCTGACCGAGAAAAAGAAGATCGTGGTGCTTGGCGCAGGTCCCATCCGTATCGGACAGGGCGTGGAGTTTGACTACTCGACGGTACACGCCGTTCAGACCATCAAGAACGCAGGCTACGAGGCCATTATCATTAACAACAATCCCGAAACGGTTTCGACCGACTATACCACGGCCGACAAGCTTTATTTCGAGCCGCTGACGCCCGAGGACGTGATGAACATCGTAGAGTTTGAAAAGCCTATCGGTGTCATTGCTACGCTTGGCGGACAGACCGCCATCAACCTCGCGCAGCCGCTTACCGACCGCGGCGTGAAGATCATCGGTACCGACTGTGCCGCTATTGATCGTGCCGAGGACAGACACGCCTTTGAGAGCCTGCTTCGCGAGCTGAACATTCCGCAGCCCAAGGGCCGCGCGGTGACCAAGATTGAGGATGGCCTTGCGGCCGCCGCCGAGATCGGTTACCCTGTGCTTGTGCGCCCCTCCTTCGTGCTTGGTGGACGCGCGATGCAGATCGTGGCCAAGGAGGAGCAGCTTCGCCATTATCTGAAGACTGCCGTTGAGATCGACGAGGATAAGCCGGTTCTCGTGGACAAGTATATTCAGGGTAAGGAGGTCGAGGTTGGCGCCATCTGTGACGGACGCGACGTCTTCGTCCCCGGTATCATGGAGCTTGTCGAGCGTACGGGTATCCACTCGGGCGACTCGATCAGCGTATATCCCTCCTACAGCATTTCCAATCGCGTGAAGGGCATTATCCTTCAGTACGCCAAGAAGCTTGGTCTCGGCATTGGAATTATCGGTCTTTTCAACATTCAGTTTATCGTGGATAAGGACGACAACGTCTTTATCATTGAGGTTAACCCCCGTTCCTCGCGTACCGTACCGTTCCTTTCCAAAGCAACGGGCTACTCGCTTGCCGACATTGCCACCGAGGTCATTCTCGGCAAGTCCTTAAAGGAGCAGGGAATCTTTGACATTTATCCCGAGGAAAAGAAGCGCTACTACGTAAAGGTGCCGGTCTTCTCCTTCAACAAGCTTCGCGGCCTTGACGCTTACCTCTCGCCCGAGATGAAGTCGACGGGTGAGGCCATCGGCTACGACGATAAGCTTTCCCGCGCGATGCAGAAGGCGCTGATCGCAGGCGGTTTCTCGCTTTACAATTACGGTACGGTCATCGTATCGCTTGCCGACGAGGATAAGGAGGAGGCACTTCCTCTCGTTCGTCGCTTCTATGACATGGGCTTCAATATCGAGGCAACGATCGGCACGGCGAATTTCCTCAAGGAGCACGGCATTCGCACCCGTGTTCGCAAGAAGCTTCTGGAGGGAAGCGAGGAGATCTTTGACTCGATTCGTGCAGGATACGTCAACTACGTCATCAATACCCGTGCGGTGCTGTCGGGCGTTCATTATGACGACGGCATTGAGATCCGCCGTTGCGCGGTCGAGAACGGCGTAACGCTCTTCTCGAATCTTGACACCGTACGCATTGTGCTTGACGTTTTGGAAGCAACCACCAACCGCGTTTCTACCATCGACGCGAAATAATCCTACGAG
Organism: Eubacteriales bacterium; assembly: GCA_045636005.1. GTDB lineage: Bacteria > Bacillota > Clostridia > Oscillospirales > CAG-272 > RGIG8775. The sequence goes on from JAZTWS010000289.1 coordinate 5,118, forward strand.
GTTCGAATGAAACAGAGTATTTTTACGATAACCGAAAATCGTCCGATCGCCGCGTCGGTTTATAAAATGACGCTGAAGGGCGATACCTCGGCCATCACCGCGCCCGGTCAGTTTGTGAATTTGAAGCTTGACGGTGAATTTCTTCGCCGTCCCATCTCGGTGTGTAACGTGGAAGGCGACACGCTTACCCTCATCTACAAGGTGGTAGGTGAGGGAACCGAGAAAATGAGTCGCTATGAGGCGGGCAGAGAGATCGACCTTTTGAGTGGACTCGGCAACGGCTATGACACCGAGAAGAGTGGGGAGTATCCTCTCCTGCTTGGTGGCGGTGTAGGCGTTCCTCCGCTTTACCTGCTTTGCCGCAAGCTTGTGGCCGAGGGAAAGAAGCCCACGGCGATCCTTGGTTTTAACGGCGCGCCCGACGTCTTTTACGAGGAGGAGTTCCGCGCGCTTGGCGCGAAAGTATTTGTAACGACGGCCGACGGAAGCTACGGCATCAAAGGATTTGTGACCGATGCCATGAAGGACGTCGAGTATACCCACTTTTACACCTGCGGTCCCGAGCCTATGCTCAAAGCGATCCACACGGCAAGCACGACCGACGGTCAGCTCAG
>JAZTWS010000290.1:0-1690 GCA_045636005.1 Eubacteriales bacterium
TTTAAGTAAGCGGGATCCACGCCGACGAGTGCCAAGTCAAGCACCTTGGGCTTTTGAAGCGCGCGCAGAATGCGAACAAGTGCCAAAGGTGTCAGGCGACCGTTCGATTTTTGCACCGCCTTGGCGATCGACGGGAAGCAGATACCGAGACACACGAGATTGTCATTTTCGTCCAAGATCACGGCCACGTATTTCAGCTTGACGATCAATCGGAAATTGGCGATCATCATTTTTTTCATACCGTCCGTAAAGGGTACGGTGCCGTAAAGATGCGCATAAGATTTGTCAAGCAATTCAAAGAACTTATCGGCATATAGCTTCAAAAATTCGTTGACGCTCTTGGCGGGGCCGAAATGAAGGTTGTATCGCTTCATGATAAAATCGGTCATCTTATCGAGCGAGCCGTCATAGTCGGCGGGCGCTTTTATCATACTTTCGGTCCAGTCGACCTCCTTGGTGTAGCCAAGTTTTTCGATCAGTTCGCCGTAATAGGCGGCGTTGTACTGCTCCTCAAAGGTAGCAAGATGCTCGAAGCCCTCAACGAGAAGTCCCTCTCGCTCAAGATCGGAGAAGCCGAGCGGGCCGCAAACGGTATCCATTCCCTTCGAGATCGCCCAAGACTCGACCGCCTCGAAAAGTGCGCGCGCGACCTCAAGATCGTTTACCGTATCAAAGCGGGTAAAGCGCACGCGCTTCTCACCGCGCAACTCGTTACTTACCTTCTGCAAAATACCCGAGATCCTGCCTACCATCTTTCCGTCCCGATAGGCGTTGTAATACACCGCCTCGCAGGTGTCGTAGTAAACGTAATCCTTACGGAATATCTTTTTCTCATCGCCGTAAAGAGGAGGTACGAAGCAAGGGTTGTCGCGGTAAAGCTGAAGCGGAAAATGTAAAAATTCCTTTTGTTCCTTCTTGGTCTTTACTTCTTTTATTACGATTGCTCCCATAGCTTCCTCCGTCATCTGTGAATGGCGTGGAAGGCAACGCCGATGCCGTCGGGCCCGCAATGTGCGCCGAGCGTGGGATTTACCATCGCCGTCTCAATGTGAATCTTATCACCAAATCTTTCACGAAGCATTTCCAAAAGCTCGTCGATCATATCGCAGGCATCCGAATTTCCCACGATCAAGCGGTGATTTTCCAGATCGTCTCCAAGCTCCTCCACATAGTTTACCAGTTGCTCAAGAGCTTTCGTGCGCCCCTTGATCTTTCCGATGTTTACAAGCTTTCCCTCCGAGCTGATATGGATCATCGGGCGAATGCCGAGCATCGTTCCCATTGTGGCGGCAAGGCCGCTGACTCTGCCGCTACGCTTGAAGAACTTCAGATCGTCCACGAACATATACATGGCAAAGTGGTCGACCTCCTTTTCTGCCCACGCAAGGATCTCGTCCGCCGTCTTACCGTCGCGGTAAAGCTCGCCTGCCTCGTGAATCATAAGGAGGCTGAGCGTGGTGGCAGATTTCAGATCAAAGGTCTGAATCTTGCGGTCGGGATACTTCTGCAAAAGCTCCTCGATCACGCGATCCATGACCGAAAAGGTTGCCGAAAGCGCTCTTGAAAAATGAAGGTAAAGAATATCCTGACCTGCGGCAAGCACGGGCTCGAAGTAGTTCCTATATCTCTCTTCGCCGATCGCACTCGTCGTCGGAAGAACGCCTCCCCGCAGCATATCGTAGTAGGGCTT
>JAZTWS010000291.1:0-4150 GCA_045636005.1 Eubacteriales bacterium
AGTGTGGGCTCGGGCTTTGACATGCCCGATAAGACTTGCCCGATGTGTAATACCCCATACTGTGCGGGCGGACACGACATTCCTTTTGAGACCTTCCTTGGCTTCCACCGCGACAAATCGCCCGATATCGAGCTCAAGTTCTCGGGTGACGTACAGGGCAGAGTTCATAAGTACACCGAGGAGCTTTTCGGTGCCGAAAACGTGTTTAAGGCCGGTACCATAAGCACGCTTGCCGATAAAACGACGTATGGCTACGTCATGAAATATCTTGAGGAAAAGGGAATCAGTCTTTCCCGCGCCGAGATCAACCGTATGGTTGAGAACTGTAGCGGTATCAAAAAGACAACGGGACAGCATCCCGGTGGCATTATCGTTGTGCCGCGCGAATACGAGGTGTACGATTTTACGCCCGTGCAACACCCCGCCGACGACGCCAATTCCAATATCATCACGACGCATTTTGCGTTTTCTTATCTTCACGATACCATCTTGAAGCTGGACGAGCTTGGACACGATATTCCTACCAAATATAAATATTTGGAGCGATTCAGTGACACAAGTGTTTTGGATGTGAAGATGAACGATAAGAATAACTACGATCTGTTTTTGTCGCTGAAGCCGCTTGGTATTACGCCCGATGACGTCGGTTATAATATCGGAACGGTGGGAATTCCCGAATTTGGCACGCGTTTTGCCATGAAGATGCTTGAGGATGCAAAGCCGAAATCCTTTGCCGACCTTTTGCAGATATCGGGTCTTTCGCACGGTGAGGACGTATGGACCAACAACGCACAAACGCTCATCAAAGAGGGAATCTGTAACATTTCGCAGGTTATCGGATGCCGAGACAACATTATGAACGACCTGATCGCATGGGGGCTTGAGAAGGAGCTCGCCTTTAAGATCATGGAGTCGGTGCGAAAGGGAAAGGGTCTGAAGCCCGAATGGGAGGAAGAAATGAAGGCGCATAATGTGCCGGATTGGTATATGACCTCCTGTAAAAAGATCAAATATATGTTCCCGAAGGCGCACGCGGCGGCCTACGTTATGTCGGCGATTCGTCTCGCTTGGTACAAAATCTACAAGCCGACCGCCTTTTACTGCTCGATCTTTACCGTGGCACCCAACGGCTTTGACGCTGAAATTGCAAGTCGCGGTAAGGGATTTATTTTGGATCTTATTAAGGATATTGATAAGCGAAATAACAGCCGCGAGGCCTCTCCCAAGGAGGTCAGCTCGATTCCGACTTTGCAGTTGATGGCGGAGTGTTATGCACGCGGCATCAAATTTTTGCCGATCCACGTTGAAAAATCGCACGCATTTATGTTCTTGCCCGAGGGCAATCACATTCGTATGCCGTTCTCGGCATTGTCGGGGCTTGGTGAAAATGCCGCTGCCAATATCATTGCGGCGCGTGAGGAATCTCCGTTTTCTTCGGTTGAGGATCTGCAGATCCGCAGTAAGATATCCAAAAGCGTGATCGAGGTTCTCAAGAAAAACCATGTACTTGATGGCCTTAACGACACCAATCAGCTTTCGTTCTTCTGATTTCACGGTTTTTCGTCTTTTATTATCAAAATCCGCACACCTTGCATAATATATTACGGAGAGAAGCAATATGCGTCTCATATTATATTATGGAGGAGAAATCTATGCCTGAAAACAGATTTCCGTGCGGTCTTAACAATCAAGCGGGCAGAGATTTGGTTTGTATCGAAACAAACAGAATTCTGGATTCCTGCCGTGACCGCGATTGCTTTGAGAACGTGCGCGTTCTTCTTACCGACTTCGGTTGTGAAATCATCGAGCATACCTCTTCGGTTCGCGTTCGTTGTTCCGAGCTTGTGAGTGCCAATATCAGCATTGATTCGGTTCGGTTTAATCACGGATTTTATTCGGTTAACATCAAGTTTTTCGTCAAGCTGACCTTTGAATCCTGTGTCGGTGGACATCCGCAGGAATTTGACGGTGTTGCCGTGCTTGAAAAGAGTGTCGTTTTGTTCGGCGGGGAAAATCAGACCAAATCCTTCCGAAGCAACGAGGATACCTCGAACGATTACTGTGCCGCACCGCATCCTTGCGCTTGCACCAAAAATCTTCCCACGGCCGTGGTTGACGTGGTGGAGCCTATTGTTCTCGGTGTGCGCGTGATGGAGACGGCAAACGAGTGTTGCTGCTGCTGTTGCTGCACGGCGTGTGATGTTCCGGGAAGCGTAACGTCGGGTATCAACGGTGTGTTGAGCGACGGTGAGGGAAGAAAATACCTTGTGGTTTCGCTTGGTCTTTTCTCGGTTGTACGCATCGTTCGCCCCGGTCAGTATTTGATCCAGGCAACCGAGTATTCGGTTCCCGACAAGGAGTGCGTATCGCGTGAAAACGACGATCCCTGCTGCGTCTTCCAATCCATGCCGTTTCCCACGGCTGAATTCAGCTCGCAGGGCAAGCCGCATCATGTAGATGCTATCGGCGGCAAGGGCTGTAATTGCTAAAAATCAAAGCAGTGTGACCTATTATGGCCACACTGCCTTTTTGTTATACAAAAAGGGAACCGCATATGCGGTTCCCTTGTATGCTTTTTTTAAGCAATTGGCTCAAAGTCTGCGGCTCCGTGCTTGCAAAGCGGGCAGATGAAGTCCTCGGGGAGCGTGTCACCCTCGTAAACGTATCCGCAGATCTTGCAAACGAAGCCCTTTTTGCCCTCGGTTTCGGGCTTTGGCTTGACGTTGTTCTGGTAGTAGGTGTAGGTCATGGTCTCGGCCTTTGAGATGACCTTTGCCTCGGTCACGGCGCAGATGAACATACCGTGCGTGCCGAGGTCGATATATTGCTCTACCTTGAGGGACATAAAGGAATTGATATATTGCGGCAGTACGACCAGACCGTTTTCCGCGCGCAGAGGAGAACAACCGGCAAATTTGTCGGTGTTTCTTCCGCTCTGGAATCCGAATACCTCAAACACACGGAAGGGCGCGTCTACCGAGAGGCAGTTGATGTTCATAACGCCCGTGTTCTTGATGACGTGATGTGAGTAATTTTCCTTGTTGATGGTAACGGCAATGCGGTTGGGGGAATTGGTGACCTGCGTAACGGTGTTCACGATCAGGCCGTTGTCCTTGTTTCCGTCGTTGGAGGTGACCACATACAAGCCGTATCCGATGTTAAAGAGAGCAGAGAAGTCGTTTTTGGTCTTGAATTTTTCATCAAAGGCCTGATATTCGCGGCAAAGCTCACCCGAAATGGCGGAAAGCTGTTCCTTGGTCTCCTCATTCATGGCGGACTTGATCGTAACCGTAGGCTCCACGTAGGTGATATTCTTGCTCTTTTCCAAAAGCCCCTTCATGACCTTGGCAGCCATGGGTGCCCACGAGCCGTTTTCGATCAGGGCAACCGTGCGGTTTTGGAAATTTCTTTCGGTCAGATGCTCGATAAATTCTCTCATAAAGGGGAAGATCTCGGCGTTGTAGGTCGTGGTGGCAAGCACGAGTTTTCCGTAACGGAAAGCGTTGGCCACGGCAACCGACATATCGGTGCGCGCCAGATCGTGAACGACAACCTTGGGGCATCCGTCCTCGCGGAGCTTTTCCACCAAAAAGTCAACGGCCTTTGCCGTGTTGCCGTAAATGGAGGTGTAAGCGACGAGAATACCCTCGCTTTCCTGCTCGTAGGATGACCACGTATTATAAAGGCTCAAATAGTAGCCAAGGTTTTCCTTGAGAACGGGGCCATGCAAGGGGCAAATGGTTGCAATATCCAGCGTTGCCGCCTTCTTTAAAAGCGCCTGTACCTGCGCGCCGTACTTACCAACGATGCCGATATAGTAGCGGCGAGCCTCATCCGCCCAATCCTCGTCTACGTCAAGCGCGCCAAACTTACCGAAGCCGTCGGCGGAAAAGAGAACCTTATCGGTGCTGTCGTAAAATACCAAGACCTCGGGCCAATGCACCATGGGCGCGGTGTAGAAGGTGAGCGTGTGCTTGCCGAGACAAAGCGTATCGCCCTCGCCAACAACAAGGCGTCTTTCTGCAAAATCGGATCCGAAGAACTGCGACATCATAGCAAAGGCCTTGGAGCTTGCCACGATCGTGGTGCTGGGGAATATGGTCATAAACGCCTTGATATTCGCGGCGTGGTCGGGCTCCATGTGCGAAAT
>JAZTWS010000292.1:0-3779 GCA_045636005.1 Eubacteriales bacterium
CCGAGATCATGCGCGGCGGTATCAACGCTGTTGATATCGGTCAGACCGAGGCGGGACGCTCGCTTGGTCTGTCGTCGGTGACCACCATGAAAAGCATCGTTTTGCCGCAGGCAATCAAAAACGTTCTTCCCGCTATCGGTAATGAGTTTATTGCGCTGCTGAAGGAGACATCCATTATCGGTTTCCTTGGCGTCATCGATTTGACAAAGGCGGCGGAGCGTGTTATTTCCCGTACGATGAACGTTTATTTCCCGTATATTTCCATTGCACTTGTTTATCTGGTGCTGGTTTACGGGCTGAGCTATCTGCTTAAGTGTCTGGAAAGGAGGTTGGCTAAGAGTGACAGATAAGAATACCATCATAGACGTAAAAAATCTGTATAAAACCTTTGACGGCAAAAAAATGATCCTTCAGGGCATCAGCTACGAGATCAAAAAGGGCGAAAAGCTGGTCATCATCGGTCCTTCGGGCGGCGGTAAGTCTACCTTCCTTCGTTGCCTGAACCTTCTGGAAAAGCCGACCTACGGTGAGATCTGGGTAAACGACCGTCTTATCACGCCGGTTGACCCGTATCTGCATTTTGACGTGATCGAGGCCTCCTTGACTTACGGCAAGATGTTTGAGAAGTATAAGGCGGAGATCCCCGAGGCATCCGACGAGGAGCTTCGCAAGAAGATCATTGCCGAGATCAAGGAAAAGGATCTTCTCAACGAGAAGCGCGAGGGCCGTACCTACAAGGCGCTGATGAAGCAGATCTACACGGAGAACTATATCCAGATCGACCTTGCACGTCAGAAGATGGGTATGGTGTTCCAGCACTTCAACCTGTTCCCGCATATGACGGTGAAGGAAAATATCACTTTTGCTCCCGTTAAGCTCAAGCTCAAAACGCCCGAGGAGGCAAATGCGAAGGCGGACGAGCTTCTCGCCCGTGTCGGACTTTCGGAAAAGGCAGATGCATATCCGAGTCAGCTTTCGGGCGGACAGAAGCAGAGAATCGCAATCGTTCGCGCGCTTGCTATGGATCCCGAGGTTATGCTGTTTGACGAGCCGACGAGCGCGCTTGACCCCGAAATGGTCGGTGAGGTTCTTGACCTTATGAAGCAGCTTGCCGCCGAGGGTATGACAATGCTTGTGGTTACTCACGAGATGGGCTTCGCAAAAGAGGTTGCTGACAAGGTGCTCTTTATGAGCGACGGTATCATCGAGGAGGAAGCTCCTCCCGCCGAATTCTTCGGTGCTCCCAAGAGTCCAAGACTTCAGCAATTCCTCAAGAGCGTGCTTTGATTTAGCAAAAGAAACGGTTTGCTTGCTAAAAATGGGCAAATTCATAAAATATTAACAAAAAAAACCAAATAAATTCTTGACAAAGAGCCCGATTGGTGGTAAATTATAGTCGTGGTTTGGCACTCGAAGCATTTGAGTGCTAAAACTAAACGGTTTACACCATATCGGGCTCTTTATTTCTTGTGAGGGAGGTATGAACTCGTGGAAAATATGGGACTAAGTGAAAGAAAAAAGCAAATACTAAAAGCAATTGTCGAGGCGCATATCTCGGGCGGAGAGCCGGTCGGCTCGAAGTACATTGTGGAAAATAAGCAGCTTGCCTGCTCGTCTGCCACCATTCGAAACGAAATGTCCGAGCTTGAGGAGCTTGGCTTTCTTGAAAAGCCGCACACCTCGTCGGGACGCGTGCCGAGTGAGCAGGGTTACCGCTTCTACGTGGACTCGCTCTTGCAGCATTACGCCATGACCGCAAGCGAGGTTGCACAGATCAATCAGATCCTCAAGGTCAAGATGAGTGAGCTGGACGGCATTTTGGAAAAGGCCTCAAAGCTTGCATCCAATCTGACTAACTACACGGGCTTTGCGGTGCGGCCGAAATATTCGTCGGTGACCATTTCCAAATTTGAGGCGATCGAGATCGACGAAGAAAATCTGCTGCTTGTCATGATCACCTCAAGCGGAAGCGTAAAAACCAACAGACTTCACGTGGACGGCGGATGTAATCGCGAGTCTTTGGGGCTTTTGACGCGTGTTTTAAATGAAAATCTCGTGGGACTTGGCAGTGAGGAGATCACGTTGCCGATTCTTGTGAAGCTGGAGAATGAGATGGGCGAATTCGTGCATCTGATCAATCCCGTCATCAAGGTGATCTACGACACCATGAACGAGGCCGACGACGGTGACCTTCGCATCAGCGGACTCAACCGCCTGCTGCAGTATCCCGAATTTTCGGACGCCGCGCGCTTCGGTCAGCTTCTCAGTGCTTTGGAAAGCAAGGAAGACATCGTAAATCTCGTTTCGTCGGGTAAGGACGACGTAAACGTCATTATCGGCTCCGAGTGTGAATATAAGGTAATGGATAATTCCTCGGTGATCTACAAGCCCATTAAGAAAAACGGACGGACGGTGGGCGCCATCGGCGTCATCGGCCCGCTTCGCATGGACTATGCAAAGGTGCTTGCCACGATCGAGGAGCTGGGAGATAATATTTCAGATATGCTTGGTGAAAATCCGATCAAGCAGATAGGAGACAAACATGCAGGAAAACAAGATGCAGGAGAATGAGGTCGAGGCAAACGAAGCCGAGACGGTAAAGGAAGAAGCGGCCCCCAAGGTCGAAAAGACCGATAAGAAAAAGGTGGGGAAGCTGGAGAAGGAGCTGGCGGAGGCAAACGCCAAGGCCGAGGAGCTGAATGAGCGCTACGTCCGTATGCTTGCCGAGTACGATAATTTCCGCAAGCGAACGGCCAAGGAGCGCGAAGGGATTTATGCCGATGCGTACATGGACGCGTTGACGTCGATTTTGCCTGTGCTTGACAATCTCGAGCGCGCCGAGGGCTGTGATGACGCCGAGGCCTTGAAAAAGGGACTTGAGCTAACGCTCAAAAGCTTCCGCGATACGCTCGAAAAAATGGGCGTGAAGGAGATCGAGGCCATGGGTGCTGCCTTTGATCCCAACGTACACAACGCCGTGATGCATGTCGAGGACGAGGCATACGGCGAGAATGAGATCGTCGAGGTTCTGATGAAGGGCTATCAAAAGGGCGACAAGGTCATTCGTTATTCGATGGTAAAGGTAGCCAACTGAGGCTTCTGAGATAAAAACAAAATCAAAAATTATTTATTTGGAGGATATGTATTATGGGAAAGATCATTGGTATAGATTTGGGTACCACAAATTCTTGTGTGGCTGTTTTTGAGGGTGGCGAGCCGATCGTTATCCCGAATCCCGAGGGAGCGCGTACCACGCCTTCCGTCGTTGCTTTTTCCAAGACCGGTGAGAGAATGATCGGTCAGGTGGCAAAGCGTCAGGCGATCACCAATCCCGACCGTACGGTCATGAGTGTTAAGCGTCACATGGGCAGTGATTTCAAGGTGGCCATCGACGACAAGAATTTCACGCCGCAGGAGATCTCGGCTATGGTGCTTCAGAAGCTGAAGGCCGATGCTGAGGCCTATCTCGGCGCACCTGTAACCGACGCCGTTATCACGGTTCCTGCTTACTTCTCGGATGCACAGCGTCAGGCGACCAAGGATGCAGGTAAGATCGCGGGCCTTGAGGTCAAGCGAATCATCAACGAGCCCACGGCGGCAGCTCTCGCTTACGGTATGGACAAGGAAAAGGATCAGAAGATCATGGTCTTTGACTTGGGTGGCGGTACGTCTGCCGTATCTCTGCTTGAGATCTCGGACGGCGTGTTTGAGGTTCTTGCCACCAACGGTGACACCAAGCTCGGCGGCGACGACTTTGACCAGAGACTCATCGATTGGAT
>JAZTWS010000293.1:0-3528 GCA_045636005.1 Eubacteriales bacterium
TACCGCGTGTAGACAAGATCGTAGGCCCCGGCAATGCCTTCGTTGCCGAAGCCAAAAAGCAGGTGTTCGGGCAGGTTTCGATTGACATGATTGCGGGCCCGAGCGAGATCTTGGTGATTGCCGACGGCAAAGCCAAAGCCAAAAACGTGGCGGCCGACCTTTTGTCGCAGGCCGAGCACGATAAGCTGGCAAGCGCCGTTCTCGTGACCAACAGTGCCACACTTGCTCTAAACGTGCAAAAGGAGATCGAGCGTCAGATTCCTCTGCTGGAAAGAAAGGAAATTGCACGCGCCTCGATCGAGGCCGCGGGCAAGATCATCGTGGTATCTTCGATCAATGCCGCGATCGACATTGCCAACGAGCTTGCCCCCGAGCACCTTGAGCTTTGCCTTGACAATCCCTTCGATTATCTGGAAAAGGTAAAGAACGCAGGATCTGTCTTCCTTGGCAGAAGCTGCCCCGAGGCACTTGGTGACTATTACGCAGGTCCCAATCACACGCTTCCTACAAGCGGAACCGCACGTTTTTCCAGTCCGCTCTCGGTAGACGACTTTATTAAAAAATCGCAGTTTATCTATTATCCCGACGAGGCCTTCCGCGCGGTCGCATCCGACGTTGATCGCTTTGCGCGCGAGGAGGGACTTACCGCACACGGCAGAAGCGCAACCATTCGTTTGGAGGAGGAAAAGAAATGAGCCGATTCTTCTCAAATCGCTTTTCCGCGCTGAAGCCCTACACCCCGGGTGAGCAACCGAAGGATACGGTATATATCAAGCTCAACACCAACGAGTCGCCCTTCCCTCCCTCCGACGCCGTGCAAAAGGCGGTTGCCGCCGAGGCGGGAAAGCTCCAGCTTTACTCCGACCCCGAATGCCGTGACTTAAATCGCACGGCAGCCGATTTCTTCGGCGTGGAACCAAGTCAAATTTTGATGACGAACGGCTCGGACGAAATTCTCAATTTTGCCTTTATGGCCTTCGGAGACGAGACGCACCCCTTTGCTTTCCCAAGCATTTCCTACGGCTTCTACCCCGTCTTTGCCGCACTGAATCGCATTCCCTATAAGGAAATTCCCTTAACCGAGGATTTTAAAATAAACCTTGAAGATTACAAAGGTCTGAATGCCAACATCGTCATCGCCAACCCCAACGCCCCCACGGGACTTTATCTCACGCCCGACGAGGTTGAATATTTGGTGAAGAGTACCCCCGACCATGTGGTGATCATCGACGAGGCATACATTGATTTCGGCGGCGAAAGCGCCCTGCCCCTCGTTCAAAAATACGACAATCTGCTGGTTACGCGCACCTTTTCCAAATCCTATTCGCTGGCAGGCGCACGCCTCGGCTTCGGCATCGGCTCGCCTTCGCTGATTGCGGATATGAACACCATCAAATATTCCACCAATCCCTACAACGTCAATCGCATGACCATGGCAGCCGGAAAGGCGGCACTTGAGGACGCGGCGTACTACCGCGCTTGTTGCGACAAGATCATTGCCACGCGCGAGCGCACGAAAAAGGCGCTCACGGAGCTTGGTTTCACCGTTACCGACTCCAAGGCCAATTTCCTGTTTGCCGCGCACGACGCGATCGGCGGCAAGGAGCTTTATCTTGCCCTCAAGGAAAAAGGAATTCTCGTCCGCCACTTTGATCTCAAGCGGATCGAAAATTATAACCGAATTACCATAGGAACCGACGAACAAATGGATACGCTTCTTACGGCGATCCAAAACATTTTGAAAGGAAATAAATGATATGAGAATCGGAAAAATTGAAAGAAGAACAAACGAAACGGATATTTCGCTTACCCTCGCACTTGACGGAAGCGGCATCGTTGACATTCGAACGGGCTGTGGCTTCCTCGGCCATATGCTTACGCTCTTTGCCGCACACGGCGGCTTTGACCTGACCCTCCGTTGCACGGGTGATACCAAGGTGGACTTCCACCACACCGTAGAGGACATCGGCATCTGCCTCGGCCGCGCCTTCGCACAGGCCATTGGCGACAAGAAAGGCATCACGCGCTACGGTGACAAGCTTCTCCCCATGGACGAGACGCTCATCCTTTCGGCCGTTGACATTTCGGGCCGTGGCGGTCTTTACATGGACGTGGATATTGCCCGGGAAAAGGTGGGAGACTTTGATACCGAGCTTGTGGAGGAGTTCTTCGTTGCTTTCACGCGTACCTCGGGCGTTACCATTCACATCAAGCAAATGAGCGGCAAAAATACGCACCACATCATTGAGGGCATCTTCAAGTCGGTGGCGCGCGCACTTTCCATGGCAGTCAAGATCGACGCGGCAAATGTTGGCGTCCTTCCCTCTACCAAAGGAGTTCTTTGATGACCGTTATCATTGACTACGGCGTGGGAAATCTTTTCTCGCTGAAAAGCTCCTTTGCCTTTATCGGTGAGGAGGTAACGGTCAGTGGCGATCCGCAGGTGATCGCCGCTGCCGATCGGTTGCTTCTTCCCGGAGTTGGCGCGTTTGCCGATGCCGCCGCAAAGCTGAAAGAGAACGCGCTTGACAAGTTGGTCATAGACAAAACAAACGCAGGCACGCCGCTTATGGGTATTTGCCTCGGTATGCAAATGCTGTTTGAAAAAAGCTTTGAATACGGCGAGCACGACGGACTCGGCTTGATCGGCGGCAGTATCCGCTCGATCGGAGAGCAAATTCCCGCAGATCTCAAAATTCCGCAAATCGGCTGGAATGCGCTGCAATTCAAGGGTCAAAAGCATCCCATTTTCCGTCATATCAAGGACGGAGACTTCGTCTATTTCGTCCACTCGTATGCGGGCGTGAACTGCGTGAACGACACCATCGCCACGACCGAATACGGCGCGCCGCTCACGGCGGCAGTCGCACGCGGCAACGTGTGCGGATGTCAGTTCCACCCCGAAAAAAGCGGCAAGGTCGGCCTTGCCATTCTCAAGGGCTTCTGCGAATGGGAGGGTAAGGTATGAATATTTTTCCTGCAATCGACCTTTACGGCGGCAAGGCCGTAAGACTCCTCAAGGGTGACTATGCGCAGATGACCGTGTATAGCGACTCGCCGCTTTCGGTGGCCGAGGATTTCGAAAAAAAAGGCGCGAAATTCATTCATCTTGTCGACCTTGAGGGCGCAAGAGACGGCAACACGCCAAATCTTGAGACCGTCAAAAAAATCGTCGCAAGCACGTCCCTTTTCAGCGAGATCGGCGGCGGCATCCGCGACATGAACACCGTTGATACTTATCTTTCGGCAGGCGTGGACCGCGTCATTCTCGGCACGGCCGCCGTCACCGACCGCTCTTTTTTGGAAAAAGCGGTGGCAACCTATGGCGAAAAAATTGCCGTTGGCGTAGACATTCGCGACGGCTTCGTGGCCATCAAGGGCTGGACCGAACTTTCCTCGCTCACGCTGCACGAGTTTTGCCGCGAGCTTGAGGGGCTTGGCGTTCGCACGCTCATTTGCACCGACATCTCGCGCGACGGTAATATGCGCGGCACAAACCGCGAGCTTTACCGCGAAATGGCAAAACGC
>JAZTWS010000294.1:0-6748 GCA_045636005.1 Eubacteriales bacterium
CGATATTCCGCGGCTCCTTGATCGAAGCCTTTACGACCGTGGGCGTAATCTCGTTGAAGCTGACACGAAGCGTCTTCTCCACGGGAATACCGAGCGTGGTGGCAAGATGCCACGCGATCGCCTCTCCCTCACGGTCAGGGTCGGTTGCCAGGAAGATCTTCTTGGCGCCCTTGGCTTCCTTACGGATCTCCTTGATCACGTCTCCCTTTCCTCGAATATTGATATAGTGCGGCTCAAAGCCGTTTTCAATGTCAACGCCAAACGAGCTCTTGGGCAGGTCACGCACGTGACCCTTGGAGGCGATGACCTTATAATTCGATCCAAGATATTTTTTTATAGGAGCGATCTTGGTAGGCGACTCCACAATGACAAGATTTACCATTTGAAAATCCTTTCCGATATATTCTCAACGACGGCAATATAACCCACCCGGAAGTGCGGTAATAAGCCCGTTTACCTCCAGCATGGTAAATGCAATCATAAGCTGACTGATATCAAAGCCGGCGCGACAAAGCTCGTCGGCACTTATAGGTCTTCCGATCGGCATTGCCTCAAAGACCTCTTGGCAATCCGCGGGAAGTGAGCCGAGGGCCTCCTTCGACCGATCGGGCTCGTGCTTTGGCATTTCTGCCATTGGCACCGCCGAAGCCGTCTTGACTTCCTTGGCGTCGTATACGGGATATTCGGTCTCGCCGCTCATCTCGCGAACGGTCTTGCCGTCAATCCGCTTCTCCAAATGAAGCGCCTCGGACATACGGTCATCCCGTTTTTCCTTGGCCTTGGCCGCACGCGCTATTTCCGAAACGCCGTGTGCCAAAAGCTTACCCGGCGCAAAGCGCGAACAGACCGATACGCGACGCGCGGCCCCGGGGTCGATCGCATCGCGATACAGATACGCATAGTTATCCAAAATATCCTGCGCACAGGTAACGGCATTTGCGCCATCACGGATCAGTGCGTTGGTACCGTTTGCTGTTTCGGAATCCACGTTGCCGGGAAGCGCAAAAAGATCCCTTCCCTGCAAAACGGCGTTTTTGGCGGTGATCAATGCACCGCTATGTGCTGAGGCCTCCACCACGAGCGTTCCTTGCGAAAGCCCGCTGATGATGCGATTGCGCACAGGGAAGCTGGAACGCGTCGGCCCCACCGTTGGCGGATATTCCGACAAAAGAACGCCACGCTCCTCGATCTCAGCCGCGAGCCGTTTATGCTCGGCAGGATACACACTGTCAACACCGCTACCCAAAACCGCAACGGTAAGACCGCCTGCGTCGAGAGCGCCGCACGCCGCCGCGCTATCCACGCCGAGTGCCAGACCGCTGACCACAACCGCACCCGCGGCCGCCAGCTCGTAGCCCATGCGATAAGCCGCGTCCCGTCCGTAATCGGTCATCTCTCGAGTACCGACCACGCCAATGCAAAGCTTACCCGCAAGAGCGTCCGTCCGCCCCCTTGCGTATAATATTATAGGAGGATTTTTCAAGTTTGTCAACTGCTTTGGATAATCCTTTGCCCCATAATGAAGAATTTTTACACTTTTTCTGACACAATATTCTTCAAGTGAGTAGGCTTCGTCAAGATTTTTGTCGCAAAGACGCTCGACCATGGCCTCCCCAAATTCCTTTTTGAAGGTCAAAAGCTCCTCCTCGGTGGCCTCGTAAATGGCGCGCGGCGTCAAAAAGCGCTCCAAAAGGCCGACGAACTGTGCGTTCCCCTGCCCAAGCTTAAGCGAAAGCCAAAACCAATACAACGCGTTTTCCATTTGTCCCTCCAAAAATCAAAGTCCCGCGTACATACTCCACATAATGACCGACGCCGCAATGGCGGCGTTGAGCGACTCGCTTCCCTTTTCCATCGGGATAAAAAGCGTTTCACTGCAAGCGGCAAGCGTTTTTTCCGAAAGACCGTGTCCCTCGTTTCCGATTACCACGCAGTCCCCTTTTTGCAAAACCGCACGCCCAAGCGCATGTGCTTCTCGATCCAATGCGGCACCGAAAACACGGCGCCCTTGTGAGCGCAAAAGCGAGATGGCCTCGCTTATATCGGCAAACGCCGCCGTCGGCTGACGGAAAAGCGCGCCCATCGCACCGCGCACCGTTTTCGGATTCAAAAGATCGGCGCAGTCCTCACTCATTACCACGAGGTCAAAGCCAAACGCCGAAGCGCTTCGCAGGATCGTACCTACGTTGCCCGTGTCGCGCACCGACTCCAAAAGCAGAATGCGCTTATCCGCGTCCGCAGCGATCCGCTCGGTAAGCGCGAAGGATTCCGCCCCCACGCGCGCGTGGATCGAGGGGCGCTCGGCAATCGTAAGGATGCCTTCGGGCGCACGCTCGGTCGAGATGCGGTCAAACAGGTCGTCCGCAAGAATAAGCACCGCCGTATCGGCAAGTGCCTCTCCATGCCCTTCGGCCACGGCCAACCATTTCTGCGATTCGCTTTGCCTTAAGAGAAGACGGTCAATACGAATGCCGCCGTTTACAGCCTCAGAAAAGAGCTTGCCGCCGTCAAAGCGAAAAAGCCCCTCTCGCTCGCGAGTCTTGCGGTTTTCAAGACTCGCCGCAAGCGAAACGCTTTTATTTTGTCTTGAGGTTATGATCTCCTCACTCATTCGCATTGATTGCACCTCCTTTGAATATGACAAAAACCCCGTACGCGTAACGGGGTTTTGTCATCAAAAGGCTCAAAGAGCAGCCTTTGCCTTCTCTACGAGAGCCGCAAATACATCCTTATCGGAAACGGCGATCTCGGCGAGCATCTTTCTATTGAGGTCGATTCCTGCCTTCTTAAGACCGTTCATGAAGGTGGAGTAGTTCATACCGTTCACCTTTGCCTGAGCGGAGATACGAGTGATCCACAGACGGCGGAAATCTCTCTTCTTCATCTTGCGGCCTGCAAATGCGTAGTTGCCGCTCTTCATTACGGCTTGCTTTGCCATCTTGAAGTGCTTGGATTTTGCACCCCAATAGCCCTTAGCCGCCTTCAGCATTTTATTTCTTCTCTTGCGCGTCATAATAGCGCCCTTAATTCTTGCCATTTTCTTATCCTCCTCTTATACTGTTCCGATTACTTAAGAATCATCGTCTTTACGTTGGCAGCCATTGCGCCATCAAGGTATGCACCGCTGCGAAGATGTCTCTTGCGCTTTGCGGTCTTAAGACCAAGATTATGACGATGGTGGCAGTGGTTGATCTTGACCTTACCGGTTCCCGTTAAGGAAAATCTCTTTGCAGAGGCTTTATGTGTCTTGATTTTTCCCATGATTGTATCTCCTTTTCTGTAATGACGGTATCCGTCTTAATTTTTGTATCACAAAGCCGCGCCGATGGCACCGCTCGTTATGATCGGGTTTACTTTTTGATCGGGGCAACGATCATTGTCATCAGTCTGCCGTCAAGCACCGGCTTTTTGTCGACGCTTCCCAGCTCGGCACACGCCTCCTCAAACCTTGCCATAAGCTCGGCGCCCATTGCCTGATGACTCATCTCACGGCCGCGGAAACGAAGTACCACACGCACCTTATTGCCTTCACCGAGGAATCGCAGAGCGTGCTTTACCTTGGTTTCAAAATCGTGCGTATCGATTCTGTAGGAAAGCTGAATCTCCTTGACCTCAACGACCTGCTGCTTCTTGCGCGCTTCCTTTTCCTTCTTGTCACGCTCAAAGCGATACTTGCCGTAGTCCATGATCTTACATACGGGCGGAGTGGCCTGCGGCGCCATCATAACAAGGTCAAGTCCCTCGTCGTACGCCTTGCGAAGCGCTTCCTCACTGCTCATGACTCCGAGCTGCTCACCATCCGAACCGACTACGCGGATCTTCGGCTCCCGAATGTCCTCGTTCATTTGAAGTTCTTTTGCGTTACTGATAATTGACACCTCCGAAATGCAATTTGGCTTTCCAAAACAAAAAGCCCGCGAAGCATACTTCACTCCGCGCGCATAAAATCCCCCATACACGAGGGGAAATCACTATCAACCGTATTCACAAACAACACGCGATACGGTGAGAACGGAGCGTTCTGCTTTCTTTACTGCGATAGTATACCACGCTTTTTCCCATTTGTCAAGGGTTTTTGCAAATATTTTTGCATAGTTTTTCCGAGGTTGCGTCGCATACTCGAAAAAACAAAAGTGAAAATCAAAAACAACGGCGGAGTCAAAGTTTTTTGACTCCGCCGTTGTTTAATTCTGCTTTTTGAAATATCCCTGTGCGTGCGAGCAAACAGGGCAGATCTTCGGGGGCTCCTTGCCCGTGACGATATAGCCGCAATTGAGGCAGATCCACTTGGTCGATTCACTGTCCGAGGTAAAGCTTTTTCCGCCCTTCACCTCGCCAAGATACTGCGAATAACGCGCCTCGTGATGCTTCTCGATGTCGGCCACGCGTGCAAACATATCGGCAATGGCGTCAAGTCCCTCCGCGCGTGCGGTTTCCTCGTACTCCTTGTACATCGTCGTCCACTCAAAATGCTCGCCACCTGCCGCCGCGTCGAGATTTTTCTCGGTGGACGACCAGCCGCCGAGATAGCGGAACCAGATCTCCGCGTGCTCGCGCTCGTTCTCGGCTGTCTCGCGGAAAATATCAGCAATCTCCACAAAGCCGTCATTTTTCGCCTTCTTTTCAAACCAATGGTACCTTAAGCACGCCTGCGACTCGGCCGCAAGTGCCGTATGCAAATTTTGCTCGGTCTTCGTGCCCTTCAGCATTTCGGGCGTTACGCCCTTCTTCACATAATCTTCCATCGTTCATGACCTCCTTTTTATTCGGAGTATGAACGAATTTTTTTCCTTTTATTCGGTTTTTCCAAATTCCTCCGCTAAAATTGCACAGGTACCGATATCGCGGTAGACCTCCTTGACCCGCATACCGCCGCGTGCCGTCCCCTCAAAGTGCATTCCCACCTTTTCCATCACGCGCCGCGAGGCTTCGTTTTCGACCATGTATTTTGCCTCAATACGATGCAGGCCAAGCCGCGCAAAGCCGAAGCGAAGCACCGCCGAAAGTGCCTCGGGCGCTATCCCGCGGCCTCGATAATCGGGATTTATGACATATCCCACCTCGGCCACGTCGTGCGGAAAGTGAAAGCGCGTAAAGCCGCAGGTGCCGATCATCTTGTTTTCTTCCTTGAGGATGAGCGCCCAATCGTAAAAATCACCAAGCTGATAGTGATGCGAAAGGTGCGCCAGATACTCCTTGGTATACTCCACGCTCGGATGCGGGCTCCAAGTCAGATGCTTCGTCACATCGGCACGGCGCGCGTACTCGTACATATCGTCGCAATCCCCCACCATCATCCGCCGCAGCAAAAGCCGCTCGGTCTCAAGCGTGGGCATATGAGAAAAAATCGAATAGACGTCTTCACACTTCATACCTTCACTCCGTGTTCAAAAGATATCGAGAATAAATTGTCGAAAAATACCATAAAAAAGCCAAAAAATCCCATGACACACCTTGCTCTCTCTGCTATCATATGAAAGCCGAGAAAAAAGATTATCCTTTTCTCACATTTCGATGTCGGAATTCGCTGGGGGTCATACCCGCAAACTCTTTAAAATTGCCATAAAGTGAAACGGCGTCGCGGTATCCGACCGACTCCGCGATCTCCTCGATGCTGTAATCGGTGAGCAAAAGCTGCGTTTCGGCCTTTTTCATACGTTGCTCGGTGAGAAGCGAGCGGAAGCTTCGCCCCGTTTCCTTGCGAACGAGCGCCGAAAAATATTTCGGGTGATACCCAAAGGCCGCCGCTGCCGACTCCACCGTTACACTCTGAAGATTTTCAAAAAGATAACTCTCCAGCCTGCCCGTAAAGTCCTCCTCCTCGCGCTTGCGGTAATTGCGCAAAAGCTCGGCAAAAAGCAGAAGAAGGATACTCTCAAGAACCGCCGCCGAATAGCCATCGCTCTGCAAAAGCTCCTTGACAAGAAGCTCCACGATGATCTCTGCGGCATCCGAAAGATCCTTGAAGGCGCGATAAGGCTCGCTTCCGCCGTCGCTGAGCAGGCGGTTGAAAAAGCCGTCCAGCTTGTTGTCGCGGATCACGGCGGCGTAGACCGATTTACCGAAAATGCGCCGTGAAAGCAAAATGTTCAGCACCACGTCGCGCTCCCCGTCAAAATCGGTCAAAAAATGCGTGGCACTCGGATTGTGAATGCAAGCGTCGCCTCGACCAAGTGAAATGCGGCTTTCGCCCACGCAGTCGGTCACGCTGCCACGGCAGACGTAAATGATCTCCACGAAATCGTGGCAATGCGGCACACCGTTGAAATCCTCGGTGTGCAGACTGACGAGAACGTCCCCCTTCCCCGCGCCGAGAAGCTTGTCGGGAAGTGAAAGTGTGGGATGTGCGGCAAAAAAGGAAGCAAGATTGGCATAACTCTCGCCCGCTGCCTGCTCCTTCGCCCATGTAAGCGTCTCCTTCGCGATCTTCTCGCCGCGCGCCCAAAGCACCTGCAAAAGTTCTCTTTTCACCGTAACACCTCCTTTTTCCGCTCCGTTATAACAAATTTTGATTTGTTGGTGACTTCATGTGGGGCGTTGCCCCACACCCCACAATGCTTTTACGAGTTCGCTTCGCGACCTCGGTTAACAAATTGGTTGCGTCACGAAACGTGCCGCATTTGCTTCGCAAACCCCAATTTGTTACAGTTTGATCAAAACTTTTCTTGCATGGGTGCGCGGAAACTTCACGTCATTTTGAGCCGCGTACAGCGCACGCGCAGAAAAGAGAGCGAGCTCTCTTTGTCTG
>JAZTWS010000295.1:0-1715 GCA_045636005.1 Eubacteriales bacterium
CATTCTTAAGGCCATTCCCGCACCTCGCGCAGAGGTTTCCAAGTATGCACCCAAGATGACCACCATGAAGATCGATCCCGACAAGATCCGCGAGGTCATCGGTAAGGGCGGTGCGGTCATTCAGAAGATCGTAGCCGACACGGGTGCCAAGATCGATATCGACGACGACGGAACCATCCACATCGCCGCCGTGAACGACGCACAGGCCGTTGCCGCCAAGGCTTGCATCGACGCTATCGTGTTCGAGCCCGAGGTTGGCGCCGTTTATACGGGCAAGGTCACGGGCATTAAGGAATTCGGCGCATTCGTCGAGTACGCGCCCGGCAAGGAAGGCCTCGTTCACATCTCCAAGATCGCCAAGGCTCGCATCGACAAGGTTGAGGACGTTCTCGCCCTCGGTGACACCGTAAAGGTGAAGTATATGGGTCTTGATAAGAAGGGCCGTATGGACTTCTCGATCAAGGACGCTCTTGAGGACTAATTCCAGCCCCAAATCTTTGTAATAAAATCTTCGTGAAAGGAGCTTCGCCATGGCAGGAACAGGAAATGGCGGCAGAACGCCAAAAAAGCCAACGCCCCAAAACGGAACAACCAGACCTTTTTCCACCGTCAATTACAGAGACGCACGCCTTGCCAAAGAGAAACAGCGCAGACAATACGAACAACAAAAGAAGGAAAAGATCGTCTTTGCTCTCTTTGTGGTTATCATTATCGTATTGATCTTGGTTGCCATCTTGGTTTTCAAAAACGCGATTGACCGAGGCGAAGCGGACGAAACGAGCACCCCTGCCGTTTCGGGAACCGATACCACCGAACTCGTGGATCCACCGGAGCTTGACCTTTTCTTGCAGGAAATGCGCGGCAAGGAGCAGATTCATGCGGGTAGCTTGATATTCGTTGACGCTACGCATACCTATACCGCCCCCGAAGCCGATTTCGTAGAGATCTATTCGGGACGTACCAAGTTCCCGAGCCCCAGTGGAAGCTCAAAGCCCACGTATTCCTACTATACGCCCGATATCTATCCGAAGCTTTCGGCCGAAACGCTTACGGCACTGAATAAATTGGCTGACGATTTTTACAATCGCACGGGCAACAATGACCTGTTCGTAAGCCGCGCCTACGATGCATCCGCCACGGGTGATCACGTCACGGGCCTTGCCTTCGACCTTTCGGTCTATACCATCGACGGCAAGCATTACGCCCTAAATGACGCCGCGGCATCCTCGGATTTCGAATGGGTGTTCAGTAACTACTACAAATACGGCTTCGTGATGCAAACACCCGAACAGTCGGGTGAGCGTTATCACCACCTCCGTTACGTTGGCATCCCCGCCGCAACCTATATGTACGAAAATAACGTAGGACTTGGCGATTTCTTGAAAGCACTTCGCGACGAGCATGCTTTTGCCGAGGGAAAAACCAACGCACTCAAAATTTCCGCGACTGACGGCGCAAGCTACGAAATGTACTACGTCGAAGCAACGGGCGGCGATATGACGAGCGTTCCCGTCCCCGAAGACGCACTTTTCTTCGAGATTTCGGGTGACAACCAAAACGGCTTTGTCGTTACGGTGCGTATGAATTAACCGAAAAAACAAAAAATAAGAGCAGAAACTCAAGGTTTCTGCTCTTTTGTTTTTCACAACATTACAACATTTTCAAATTTTGATTTATCGGTATGTTGCGCAGAGACCTGCGAGAAAAGTTTTCGC
>JAZTWS010000296.1:0-6152 GCA_045636005.1 Eubacteriales bacterium
ATGGCTACAATTAAGACGGGATTTTTCGTTAGCCTCCCTCCGGGAGGGAGGTGCCGAGCGGATGCGAGGCGGAAGGAGCCCGCGCGACGTTTCAAATCTGCTTATACAAAATTCAAACACACCGATAAATCAAAATTTGAAGCACTTATACAAAAACGTAGGGGACTTTTTGAAAAGTCCCCTACACGCGTCTCTCTTATCTCTCGGTGATCTTGACGTTGACGGGCAGGATTTTCGACTGCTCGTAAACGATCTCGTTGATCTGTGCGATCTGGTTCGCAAGCAGACCCTCGCCGTCGGTTTTCACAACGACCGTGGCGCTCTCACCGTTGATTACGGCCACACAATCCGAGAAGCCCTTGCCCATCACGAGCGTCTCGATGTTCGACTCCATCGTCATCTCGAGTGCCAAGCGATTGATGTCGCTGAGTGCTTGGGTCTTTACGGCCTCGTCAGCACCGCTGTTGTCCACCACCGATTGCAGTACCTCAAGTGCCTCGTCGCGCGAACGCTTGCGGCTGACCTGCATGGTGGCGAAATAGTCATCCTCCGATGCATCTGCGCCGTCGCCCCCCGTATTCAGATTGCCCGCAAGATCGCTGCCCTGATCGTAACCGTCAAAGCCGTCCTTGTCATCAGCAAACAAAAACCAGTTGGCAAACACCGCCGCACCGATAAGTACCACCGCACACGCGATCACGATGCCGCGCTTACCGATCTTCCCTACAAACCCCTTCATCACCGGGGTATCGTTGTCTCTTTCAATAACCATAACCTTTCCTCCTATGCCTTTCTTTCAAACGGGACGCTGCCCTACTACCACATATATATGGCCGTCCCTTTCGCTTTATTCCTTTTTTACGAGGTAATATAAATTTTGTTGGCTCCCACGCCGAGCGCCGCTGACAAAAGCGCCGTCAAGGCCTCTCTTACCGGCGCGTTGCCGCCGCCCTCGCACACGATGCCGATGCCCGCGATGCGCGGCGGCAAAATACTCTCCACCACCGCCTGCTTGCCACTGCCGCTTCCCACGCTCACACAGTCGCCGTCCCCGTCGCGCGCGTACACATACTCGTAGCCGCCTGAAAGACTGACCAGCACCGTCGCCCGCCCCACGCCCTTTACCTGTCGGCAAAGCGCCTCGACCTCCTTGGTAAGCGCCAAACGGTAGGCCTCGGCATCGGGTATAGCCTCGCTCTCACCCGATGGCTCCTTCCCCGCGGACGCACCGCCAAAGAGAAGTAAGGAAAGCCCCAACGCAAACAAAAGTCCCAAAAGTAAATATTTCTTTTTGCCAAGCGGCTTTTTCTGCTCTTTTTCCATGTTTCACCCCACAATCACCACGCATTCGCAGGAAAGCAAACGCGCGAAATATTCCTCGATCGCATACGGATCCTTGAAAATGTCGGTGCCATACAGCGTGATCACCAGACGCGCCACCGAAAGCTCCTCTCCCTCCCCCAGCATCACGCCCACCTCGGTCTTCTCGTTCTTCACCCCGAAGCGCGACATAAGATCTCGCTTCACCGCCTCCGCAATCTCTCCCTGCACCGCCTCGCCAAGATTGTCGCGCAGAATGTCCTCGTAGGAGCCGTCGGCCTCCTCCTCAATCGCCGCGTATTCGTCAAGCGCGTCGGGAAGTGCCTGCAAAAGCTTTCCCACGGGAGCGAGCATAACGAGAAGCAGGCAAAGTCCCGTCAAAAGACGGACGTAAGCCTTCGCGCCGTATTCGGCGGGCAAAAGCTCCTCAAGAATCCCTACGCAAAAGGCCACGCAAACCACGTTTAAAATATAACCTCCCATACGCTACACCGCCACCCTGCACCGCACGAAAAGCGTCAATAGGAAAATGACCGTCACCGAGCAGATCGCAACCGACGCCAAAAGATAGCCATAGACCGTAACGAGATTGGTGAGAAGCGCCGACTCGCGCGAGAGCCCGAGAAAATCGGCACACGCCGCCGCCGCAATCAAGGACAGTCGGTACAAAAGCACCGAAAGAAGCGTAGGAAGAAGCAAAAGACACACCATCACGATCCCACCCACGCCCACCGTGCTTTTCAAAAAGCGAACGCTTGCCGACACGGTTTTCAAGGTCTCACCCACAGAGCCCCCCACCACGGGAATGGCACTTCCCGCCAGCATTTTGGCTCCTCGCATGGCCACGCTGTCGGCCGCGGCGGCAAGCGTGGTCTGCACCGAAAGCGAAAAGGTCAAAAGAAGCATCAGAAAGCCGAGCGAAAAGGTGTAGACCCGTTTGACGAGATTGGTAATGCCCTTCATGCTGAAGCTCGGCATAAAAGCCGAGCAAACCGCAAGCGCGGTACAAATACTCACCGCCGAGCGAAGTGCCACGGTGCAAAACTTCTCGCAAAGCGTCAAAAACATCATAAGCCCCGCGTTGCCCACCACCGCCGTCGTGACGTTGCCACCCATGGCGTAAAGCAGAGCCGTCAGAGGAATAATACCCTCCACGAGAAGCGAAAGACGGTCAAAAAAGACCATCACCTCGGTCAAAAAACGGTAGGAAAGCGAGATCACGCTCGCAAGAAGCGCGCAAGAAAGCACAAGCGACACCGCCTGCCGCAAAGATTCCGAACGAAAAAGCGTTTTCACTCGCTCAAAGAGTGCCCCCAACACCAAAAGTGCCAAAAGCGAAGCAAAAAGCGCGACCGCCTCCCCAAGATGCAACCCGATAATGTCCGCAACCACGCCGAGAAAATAGGAAAAACGGCTGGCCTCGCGCACACCTGCGGCACTCTCCTTCGTGTCCGAGCTGAAAAAGCTGTCGGGCAAAAGCGAAGCAATGTCGTCGGGAAGCGCCTCCTCCAAGTCCGCAAATCCTTCGCTCACCTTCTCCTCGGTATCCTCAGCTGCCACAGGCAGACCGAGAAGCACAAAAAACAGAAGAACGGCGATCCAAATCCTTCTTTTCATAAGGCAAGAAGCCCCTTTACACATTCCAAGATCTCCTCCATCAAGGGCAAACACAAGATCAAGATCTCCAGCCGCCCTGCGATCTCAAGATAAGAGGCCACCGCCCCCTCCTTGCACTCGCGACAAATACCGCCCACCGTCTCGGTAAGCACCGCCACGCCAAGCGCGCGCAAAAGAACCTCAACGTAAGGCGCGGCTGCGGTTGCCGCCATCATTTCCTTTACATAGGAAACGAGCGGACGTGCAAGCGACGCAAGAAGCCCCACGAAAAGAATGGCCGCCGAAAGCTTCATGGGAAGCTCGAAGGCGGGATTCCATTGCCGCAGAAGCACAAGCAAAAGCGTGACCGCAAGCCCCGCGGCGCAAAGCCTCACGGTATCCATCAAAGGCCAAACACCGAGCGAACGGTCTCAAAAAGCTCCGAGAGCTCACCCACGAGAAGCAAAAGCACCACGATAATGCCCGCAATGCCCACAAACATCGACTGCTCGTCTCTGCCGTATTTGCTGAGGATCTGACAGCTCACGCCCACAAGTATCCCCACGCCCGCCACCTTTAAGATCAAACTAATATCCATGTTAAACCAACAAAATGACCGCAAGTGCCGCCACGCCGAGCGAAAGCGTCCCCTCGGTCTTGCGTCGGGCTCCCTCCTCTTTCGTTTTTTTGTCACGAAGCACCGTAAGTGCCTCGATCGCCCCGTCGCAAACGCCAAGCTCCTCACCCACGTACCCTTTGCCAAGTGCCTCGGCAAACGAGAGGGCGATCTTCTCGGTCTCTCCGTCAAGCCACTTGGTTTTGGCAAAAAGCGCACGGAGGTTCTCCTCTCGGCCGCCCAACTGTGCAAGAAGCGCGCCGTCGCACCGATGTAATATCTCGCGCACAGGCAAACGGTATCGGGCGATCTGCCGCCGCACGAATCCAATAAGAGTTTGAAGTGCCTCGATCTGCAAAAGGGCCGCGCGCCGATCGCGCGCGCAAAGACGCGGATAGGCCGCCCCGCAAAGCAAAAGAAGCCCCACGCCGATCAGTTTATACGCAAGCATCCATCTCCTCCGCCAAGGTCACGCGAGGTGCGCCCCCTCTTGTAAGCCCGATATACGCCCCAAATACGCCCGCCGCGTGAAGTGCGCGCAGAGGCGCGCGGCCCAAAAGATCGTGCGGCGTAGCGGCGTGCGCCGACGCCACGAGCGGCACACCGCCGCTCTGTACCGCAAGAATGGTGCGCGCGTCCTCCTCACTGCCGATCTCGTCGCAAAGGATCACGTCGGCCGAGAGCGTCCGCGTGGCGATCTCGATGCCGTAGCCCTTCGGATAGCCCGAAAGCACGTCCAAGCAAAGCGAGGGCGAATCGAGCGAATAGGCAAGCTCGTCACGCGTGTCCACAAGCGCCACGCGCCGTGGCGCCTCGCCCGAGGCAAGAGACAGCGCAAGCGCGCGCAAATAGGTGGTCTTTCCCACCGCAGGCGGCGCGTAAACGAGAAGGCCGCGCGAAAAGGAAAATCGTGCAAGAAGCTCAACCGCCGCCGACGTGTCCACCGTAACCGCATGCGGCACACGAATACAAAGCGAGGAAATGGCGTCGATCCCGACCACGCGCCCGCCCTCAATCACGGCGCGCCCGCCAACCCCTACCCGCACGCCGCCGCCAAGCGAAAGATAACCCTCGCGAATATTCTCGGCGTGCGCATAAAGCGAGCCGCCGCACATACGCGAGAGGATGTCCGCAAGCGTAGCGGCGTCAAGCGTGACGTCAAGCACGCGGTTTTTCCCCCGCTGACGCACCCATGCACGCTTTCCCGCCACAAGACGAAGCTCCTCGATCGTCCCGATCTCCGAGAGGGCCTCGTTGACGGCAGGCGGCAAAAGCCGCACCACATGATACGGCAGAGCGGCGCTCTCGGCATTGATAATGAGATTTTCCATATTTCGCCTCCTGTGTACTATACCATATGAGGCCCGTCCGCAAAATATACCGAAAAAATCCCAAAAGCGCATTGACCAAACCGCAAAAACATGCTATACTATAATAGATAATTTTCAGAGGTGATTTTATGGAACAGATGCACATAGGCGTCCTGTTTGGCGGTCAGTCCACCGAGCACGAGGTTTCGCGCCGCTCGGCAACGACTGTCCTTCGGGCCATGCCAAAAAAATACAAGAAGACCCCCATCGGTATTACCAAGACGGGCAAATGGTATGCGTATTTCGGAGACGAAGCGCTCATTGCCGACGGAGCGTGGGAAGCCTCGCCCGAGAAGGCCGAGATTCTTTTCTCGTCGGACGGCCTGCTTTACCGCAAGGACGGAGAGCTGCTGCCGCTTACAATTGACGTTGCCTTCCCCGTGCTTCACGGCAAATTCGGAGAGGACGGCGCGGTACAGGGGCTTTTCGAAATGCTGGACATCCGCTACGTCGGTTGCGGCGTGGGTGCCTCGGCCAATGCCATGGATAAGTCGATGACCAAGCTTTTGGTCTCCACGGCGGGCATCCGTCAGGCCGATTTCGTTTTGGTCGACCGCCATAACAAAGCCGACCTTGACGCGCGCATCCGCGAGAGCGAGGAAAAGCTCGGCTATCCCGTGTTCGTCAAGCCCTGCCGTTCGGGCTCGTCGGTTGGCGTTACGAAGACCACCGACCGCGCCGCCTTACGAGCAGGCCTTGAGAGCGCGCTTCGCTACGATGACCGCATTCTGATCGAGGAGGCCATCGACGCGCGTGAGCTGGAATGCGCCGTGCTTTCGGTGGGTGACGAGATCTTCGCCGAGGTCGGCGAGGTCATTTCCGCGCTCGAATATTACGACTACGATTCCAAATACAACAACCCCTCCTCGCGCACCGAGACGACACCCGACATCCCCGAAGAAACAGCGGCCGAGATACGCGAAAAGGCGATCCGCATCTTCCGCCTGCTCGATTGCAAGGGTCTCTCGCGCGTGGACTTCTTCCTTGACCGCAAGAGCGGCGAGGTCGTGTTCAACGAGATCAACACGCTTCCCGGCTTCACCAGCATCAGTATGTATCCCATGCTGATCGAAACGTGCGGCATCCCCTGCGAAGAACTGATCGATAAACTGATCCAAGAAGCATTGCAATAAGAAAAACAGGCTGAACGATACGTTCAGCCTGTTTTTTGCGCTCTTCAAATTTTGATTTATCGGTGTGTTGCGCAGAGACCCGCGAGGAAAGTTTTGTTCCAACTTTTTCAAAAGTTG
>JAZTWS010000297.1:0-2099 GCA_045636005.1 Eubacteriales bacterium
TGTCTTAGACCTCATTTTATGTTTCGCAGATACAAACGGAAGCCTTCCCCTTTGGGGAAGGGGGACCGCGTTTAGCGGTGGATGAGGTTTGGGAACATTATTTTTTGAAAGAGCAAACAGTTCGATAAATCAAAATTTGAAACACAGAAACCAAATGGCGAGACCATATTTTTTCCAGAAAAGTTTTTGGGGGTTTTAGGGGGCTTTTTTCAAAAAGCCCCCTAATCGTTCTCTTATTCTTCCGTTTCCTCGTCCTCTTGCTTAGGGACGACGGTGAAGCTGACGACGGCATCCTCGCGGGTACGCATAACGGTTACGCCCGACGCGGTTCGCGAGTAGGTCGAGATATCGGCGGCGCGTACGCGGATGATGGTACCGCCGTGCGAGATGAGCATGATATCCTCGTCCTCACCGACTGTGGCAATGCCCACGAGCTTGCCCGTCTTTTCGGTGAGCTTATGGCAGGTGACGCCCATACCGCCGCGGTTCTTCATCTCGCGGAAGTCCTCAAACTCGGTCTTCTTACCGAATCCGTTTTCGGTAATGGTAAGAAGCTTCTTGCCCTCCTCGACCACGGCCACGCCCGTGACCTTATCGGAGGAGCCAAGACGAATGGCTCGGACACCGCGTGCCGCGCGTCCCATGCTGCGCACGTTGTTCTCGTCAAAGCGCACCGCAGAAGCCTGCTCGGTAGCGATCAGAATGCTGTTTTGGCCGTCGGTCTTGCGGACGAAGTAAAGCTCGTCGCCTGCATCCAGCTCAATGGCCTTCTTACCGCCCTTGCGGTTGTATTCAAAGTCCGAAAGCGGCGTCTTTTTGATAACACCGAACTTGGTGACCATGGTCAGATACTCGTCCTCGGGGAAGTCGGACACGGCGATCATACCGGTCAGCTTCTCGCCCTCCGAAAGCTCCACGATGTTGACGATGTTAGAGCCCTTCGAGGTGCGCGAGGCCTCGGGAATGAGGTACGCCTTGCGCGCGTAGACCTTACCGAAGTTGGTAAAGAGCAGGAGAATATCGTGACTGCAGACCGAAAGCACAGTCTCGATGAAGTCCTCCTCCTTGGTGGTGGCACCGATGATGCCCTTACCGCCGCGGTTCTGTGCCGAGTAGACGTCCGAAGCCTGACGCTTGACGTAGCCCGCGTGCGAAACCGTGATGATGCAGTTATGGCGTTCGATGAGATCCTCAAGATCGATCTCGTCCTCGGCCTCCAAGATCTCGGTGCGGCGTTCGTCGCTATACTTATCACGAATGACGGTCATTTCCTCGCGGATGATCTGCTTGACGCGCTCCTCGCTTGAGAGGATGTCGCGCAGGTCGGCCACGAGTGCCGTAAGACGCGCCAATTCTTCCTCGATCTTCTCGCGCTCCATGCCCGTGAGACGTCCCAGCGTCATCTCGACGATGGCCTGCGCCTGCACGTCGGTAAGTCCGTAACGCTCCATAAGTCTCGCCTTGGATTCGGGGATCGAGGGCGAGGTCTTCATGAGCTGCACGATCTCGTCGATGTTGTCGAGTGCCACCTTGTAGCCCTCGTAAATGTGCATTCTCGCGAGTGCCTTGTCAAGATCGTACTGCGTGCGGCGGTAGATCACGTCCTTTTGGTGCGCGATATAGTGGTCAAGTATGCTTGCCAGCGGCAGAACCTTGGGCTCGCCGTTCACGAGTGCCAGCATATTGATCGAGCAGGTGTCCTGCAGCTGCGTGAATTTATAAAGCTGATTGAGAAGGATCTCGCCGTTCACGTCGCGGCGGTACTCCACGACGATCTTCATGCCGTCCTTGCCCGACTCGTCTCTGAGGTCGGTAATGCCGTCCACGCGCTTTTCCTTGTGGAGCTGACCGATCGCCTCAACAAGCAGGCTCTTATTGACCATGTAGGGAATCTCGGTGATAAGGATCTGGCGGTTTTCCTCGTCGATCTCGGCTCTTGCGCGCACCGCGATGCGTCCTGCGCCCGTGGCGTAGGCCTTTTTGATGCCCGCTGTGCCGTAAATGCGAGCGGCAGTCGGGAAATCGGGGCCCTTGATATACTGCATCAGGTCCTCAACCTCACATTCGGGGTGATCCATGCGGTAAAGCGTCGCATCAAT
>JAZTWS010000298.1:0-2291 GCA_045636005.1 Eubacteriales bacterium
GGGGGACCGCGTGAGCGGTGGATGAGGTTAGCAAACGAAAGCTTTTTATGAAGACAACATCTCAATAAACTTCAATTTATAAAAACGGAAAGGAAAAGCATGAAGCGCAAGTACAAGGGAATACCGCGCACGGTAGCGGCGCAGTACGGCTATATCAACGAGCATTTTTCCGAGCCGCTTTCGGTGGATTTTCTCGCGCGGCGCGCGGGCTACAGTGCGGTGCAGTTCATCGCGCGGTTTCGCCACTTTTACGGCACGTCGCCCAAGCACTATATTACGGTGCGCCGCCTGCACCACGCGAAGCTTCTTCTTTTGATCAGTGATCTTTCTGCCAAGCGAATTGCCGACAGGTGCGGCTTTTCGGACGAATTTTATTTTTACAAGCTTTTTCGCCGTCGCTTTGGCATGACGCCGACGGCTTTTCGCGAGAGCATCAAGGAGAAACGCAATGTTTAAGATGACCCTTTGGCAAATGCTTACGATGTTTGCCTTCATTTTGGTGGGATACCTGCTTCGTAAGAGTAAGGTGTTGCCCGAGGAGTCGGGCGTGGCCATGGCACGATTGGAGACGTACGTCTTTGTGCCGACGCTTACCATCTACAGTATGGCGACGCAGTGTACCGTGGCCACCTTCCGCGAGAGCGCACCGCTGATCCTTTACGGAGGGGTCTCGATTTTGTGTATTGTTCTGCTCGCGATTCCGCTCTCGATCGCTTTTGTTCCGCGTGCCAAAACGGGCGCCGAGGAATACCAGCGGAGCATTTACCGTTACGGTATGTCCTTTGCCAACGCAGGCTTTATGGGCAACTTCATCATTCTTAACGTGTTTGGCGAGGAGATGTTTTTCAAATATCAGCTGTTTGGCTTGGTGGTCTCCATTTTGTGCTATAGCTACGGCTTGTATCTTCTGATCCCGAAGGAAAAGAGTGCAGGGCTTTGGTATAACGTCAAAAAGGGACTGACGGCGCCGCCCATGCTTGCTCTTTTCGTGGGTGTAGCCATCGGACTTTTGGACCTTGGCCGCTTTTTGCCGCCTTTTCTGGTTACGATGATGAACAACGCGGGTGCTTGCCAGGGCCCCGTGGCTATGGTGTTGGCGGGCTTTGTGATCGCGGGGTATCCCTTAAAGGAGATTTTTGTTAACAAAAAGGTGTACGTGGCTTCGCTTGTGCGACTGATTGCCATTCCTGCCGCCGCAGTGCTTGCCCTTCGCGCCTTCGGCGCGAGCAAGGAGATCCTAACGCTTGCGCTAATCTATTTCGGTACGCCGCTTGGACTCAACTCCATCGTGTACCCCGAGACCTACGGCGGCGACGTAAAGACGGGCGCGTCCATGGCGTCCATCTCGCACACGCTCTGCGTGGCGACCATTCCGCTGATGTATTGGTTACTGATTGAGGCCTTTTAAGAAAAAAACGCGTTTGAAGGAGACGGAATATGTTTGAAACGACCTTGAAGCAAATGCTTACCATGTTTGCTTTTATTTTAATCGGATATGTTTTGCGAAAAGCGAAAATTTTGCCCGAAAAGTCGGGCGTGACCATGGCGCGGCTGGAGACCTATGTGTTTTGCCCTGCGCTGACGCTTTCCAGTCAGATCACGTTTTGCACGGTGGAAAATTTCCGCAAGGGTTCCTCGCTCATCCTTTACGGCGCGGTCATTATTGCGTTTGGCATTTTGCTTGCCGTGCCGCTTTCCAAGCTGTTTATTCGGCGCGCCGACACGTCCGAGCTTGCTTATCAGCGAAGCATTTATCGGTATGGCTTGATCTTTGCAAACTACGGCTTTGTGGGTGTATTTTTGTTCCAGGGTGAGATGTATTTCAAGTATCAGCTGTTTTGCTTTGTGGTGGGTATTCTTTGCAGTAGCTACGGGCTGTATCTGCTCATCCCCAAGGAAAAGAATGCGGGGCTTGCCCAAAACATTAAAAGGAGCTTTTTGGCGCCGCCCATGCTCTCTCTTGTGATCGGTATGGCGGTCGGACTTTTGAATTTGGGACAGTATGTGCCGACGTTTTTGATGACGGCCTTTGCCGATGCCGGAAAGTGCCAAGGCCCTGTGGCCATGCTTTTGGCGGGTTTTGTTATCGCGGGCTATCCCTTAAAGGAGATCTTGCTTAACAAAAAGGTTTACGCGGCGACCTTCTTACGCCTGATCGCCATTCCCGCAGCCGTTTTGACGGTGCTTCATTTTATAGGGACCCCCAAGGAGATCATGGCACTGGCACTCGTATGCATCGGTGGCCCGCTTGGGCTTAATACCATCGTGTATCCCGAGACTTACGGAGGCGA
>JAZTWS010000299.1:0-3015 GCA_045636005.1 Eubacteriales bacterium
CTTCGCACAAGGTGCGAAGAACCAAAATGACTTGGAAAACTCTTACAATATTGCTTTTGCAGACTTTTTAGTAAAAATTTTCAGAAAAGTTTTTGAGGCGGTTCTTGTCGCCTTCGGCTCGGGGACTTTTTTCAAAAAGTCCCCCTAAGCCTTCCCACCGATAAATCAAAATTTGAAAAAATGTGAAAATTTCATTGACAAATGGGAAATGGCGTGATATAATTTCTTTAATATACCAATTTGGTTGAGTTTAGAAGGGAGAAGATCGATGTTCGGTAGCGTTTGGATGTGTGATACCGCGATGCGCATGTGCTTCATGTGCACCTTTTGTCACGCCGATCGCCCGTCAAGTCTTCTTCGATAATTTCTTGTAAATTACCAAGGTAGGAAGCTTCGGGTTTCCTGCCTTATTTTGTTCAAGAACACGGGGGACGTGTTCGGAAAGGAGAATGCCGTATGATAGAAATTCGGAATCTTGAAAAAAGCTTCCGCACCTCGCAGGGTACGATCGTGGCGCTCAAAAACATCAACCTTACGATCAACGACGGGGAGATCTTTGGCATCATCGGTCTTTCGGGCGCGGGCAAAAGTACGCTCGTGCGCTGTATCAATCTTCTCGAAAAGCCGACGGCGGGTGAGGTCGTGGTGGACGGCGAGGACTTGACGAAATTGCCGCGTCGCGCGCTTTTAAAGATGCGTCGCTCGATCGGTATGATCTTCCAGAGCTTCAATCTCCTGGAGCAGAGAACGGTGCTTGGCAACGTCTGCTATCCCCTTGAGATCGACGGGTGGAAGCGCGCCGAGGCCAAGGAGAGAGCGGTTGAGCTTTTGGAGCTTGTTGGTCTTGCCGACCGCCAAAAAGCCTATCCGTCGCAACTTTCGGGCGGACAAAAGCAGAGGGTGGCGATCGCGCGTGCGCTTGCGACCAATCCGCGCTATCTTCTTTGCGACGAGGCGACGAGTGCGCTTGACCCCAACAATACCGCGCAGATCTTGGAGCTTCTCAAGAAAATCAACCGCGAGCTTGGCGTAACCATTATCATCATCACGCACGAGATGAAGGTGATCGACAAGATTTGTGACCGCGTGGCCGTTATCGATAAGAGCGAGATCGCCGAGGTGGGCAGTGTGGCCGAGATCTTCACGGCGCCCAAGAGCGAGATTGCCAAGGAGTTGATTTTCCCCGACTCTCTGGCGGTGAAGTCGGTGACGGGCGGCAAAAAGCTTCGCATCGTCTTTAACGGGGAGGCGTCCACGCTTCCCGTGATCTCCAATCTCGTCCTTGAATGTCAGGTGCCTGTGAACATTCTGTTTGCCGACACCAAGGACTTCGACGGCAAGGCGTTCGGGCAGATGATCATTCAGCTTCCCGATGACGACCGCAAGGCCGAGCGCGTGATCGCGTATCTGAACAACGCAAATATTTCGTATCTAAAGGAGGAGTAAGGCATGGAGAAAATTTTATCCTACTTTTCCGATATGTTCTTGCAGCTTTGGGAGAACGGCTACATACAAAGGGGCATTTGGGAAACGGTCTATCTGACCTTTCTTTCGGCCATCATTGCTTACGTTATCGGACTTCCCTTGGGGCTTCTTCTTTCGGTGACCGACGAGGGCGGCATCCACCCTGTGAAGTGGCTTAACAAGACGCTCAGTATTATCGTCAATATTTTCAGAAGTATGCCCTTCATTATTTTGATGGTGGCGATGCTTCCCGTGGCCAAAGCGGTCGTGGGGACGAGCCTTGGCAACAAGGCGATGATCGTCATGCTTGTCATTGCCGCCGCGCCTTATGTGGCGCGCATGGTCGAGTCCTCGATCAAGGAAGTAAATGCGGGCGTGATCGAAGCGGCGCAGGCTATGGGTACGTCCAACATGAAGATCGTGACCAAGGTTCTGCTTCCCGAGGCCAAGCCTGCACTCATTGTGGGCGCGGTTATTTCGGTGGTGACCATTCTCGGCTATTCCGCGATGGCAAGCACCATCGGCGGTGGCGGTCTTGGTGCGCTTGCTATCATTTACGGACACCAGCGTTCGAATCCCGACATCATTTGGTTCTGCGTGGTGCTGATCGTGATCATCGTTCAGGTGATCCAAGAGCTTGGTATGTGGATCGCGCGGAAGTGCGATAAGCGTATAAAATAATTAAAAACATAAAAAGGAGACACATCATGAAAAAGATTCTTTCTCTTGCACTCGTTCTGGTTCTTGTGCTCGGCGTTCTTTGCGCCTGTGGCGGACAGAAGGACGAAAACACCATTCGCGTAGGCGCAAGCTCTACGCCGCACGCCGAGATCCTTGAGGTCATCAAGGACGATCTGAAGGCAGCAGGCTACACGCTTGACATCGTGGTTTATGACGATTACATTCTTCCCAACAAGGGTGTTTCGGACGGCGAGCTTGACGCGAACTACTTCCAGCACACCCCCTACCTCAATTCCTACAATGCCGACAATAAGACCGAGATCGTTTCGGCAGGCCTCGTTCACTACGAGCCCTTCGGCATTTACGGCAACGGCGTGACCGACCTTTCGGCTCTTGCCGCAGGCGCGACCATTCTGATCCCTGCCGATGATAGCAACGAGACGCGTGCGCTCTTCCTTCTTCAGCAGGAGGGACTCATTACGCTTCCCGCCGATGCCAATGCCGAGATCGGCGTATCGCACCTTGACATCGTGGACAACGGTGGCTACAACATCGTTCCCGTTGAAGCACAGATGGTTCCCGCACAGCTCAAGAACAGTGACGCGGGCACGATCGCCGTTATCAACGGTAACTACGCGATCGGCGCAGGTCTTAAGATCGCCGATGCGCTTGCTTCCGAGGACGCTTCGGGTGTGGCTGCACAGACCTATGCAAACATCGTAGCCGTTCAGAAGGGCAACGAGAGCAGCGCGAAGATCAAGGCTCTCGTGGAGGCACTTCAGTCCGAGAAGGTTGCTGCATACATTGCCGAGACCTACGACGGCGCAGTAGTTGCAATTAAGTAAAAGCAATCAAAAAGGCGGAGCCATT
>JAZTWS010000300.1:0-10581 GCA_045636005.1 Eubacteriales bacterium
TGCCTCAACTTTTAGCCCAAGCGCAGCCGTTCAAACACACCGATAAATCAAAATTTGAATTTTAGATTTTATAAAAGAAGGTTATATAAACATGAAAAAACAAAAGTGGAAAGAGGCATCCGTTTCTTACGGATCGCTTCGTCTTTTACATATTTGCTTCGCCGTTATTTTGGCAGAGCTTTTCTTTATGACGTCTCAGCTATTTCACGGCGACTATCCGACGCACCTCTACGCCGTGCGTCTATACCGCCATATGCTCGAATATATCCTGCTCGACGTTACCATTGCCGTGATCGGTGCCTTTCTCTTTGACCTGGCGCAAAAGGATGCCGAGCGAAAATAATCACGCATCCAAACGCTCCAACATATATAGCATATACGCCGTCTGCTCGCGGTTGAGCACGCCCATGGCATCCACGTATCCACCGCGCACGTCAAGAACGCCAAGCTCGGCAAGCGTATATACCGCCTCCTTCGCCCAAGCAGGTACGGTATTGCCGTCGGCAAATGCGGGCACCGTTTCGGTGGGTGTCACCGAAATCATACGCGCCAAAAGAACGGCGGCCTCGGCGCGTGTGATCGCATCGTTCGGTGCGAAAAGAAGTCGGCCTTCCTCGTCGATTTTTCCGCAGATATAATTCTTTTGCTGCGCCTGAGCAACGTAACCGCGAAGCCCGTCTGGAATATCCGCGTCATCGTCAAAGACCGTAGCGTCACACTCTGCCACGTCCTCAAGGCCAACGGTCTTCATCGCCGCCACCAGAAAATCCAAGCGGCTTACCGTTTTATTCGGATAAAAATAGCTTTTGTTGCCGATCACGGCGGCACTCATGATGCCACGCTCGGTCAGTGCAATGGCAGGCGCGTGCGAGATACTGTCCTTCATATCGGCATAAACCAGCCGTTCTCTCTGCATATCCACCGTAAGTCCGACCTCTGCCGCCGCCGAATAGTTGCCGTACTCGTCCACGGCAACGTAGCGAAAGCTATCCTCGCCGCTATACCCACGTTCGGGAAGATAGCGGTATACGCCCGTGCTTTCCTCCAAAATAAGCGTGCCGCGCTTGGGCTGCGTCACAATCTCAAACACAAAGGAATCTCCGTCCGCATCGCTTGCTTTTAACGTTCCGTAAACGGCAACATCGCGGTATGTGCTAACAGAAACAACCCCTTCTGTATCATTTGAGACAATCGGCGCATGGTTTGTGGTCTCCAAAAGACACATTTTGCAAGAAATCTCGTACTCGCCAAAATTGGAGGAGAAGCAAAAACGGCTATCTTTTATCTCCTCGGAAGCAAAAACAAAATTCAGATACCCGAGATTTTCACGCGAGATGGTCTGTCCCACGCTGACCTCGCCGTTGCCCAAATACAGTACGCCGTCTGCACGCGACGGAAGTTCGGTTACGGTGAGATAGGAAAGCGAGGAAACGTTGAGACAACGCTCAAAATCCTCCGCTTCAAATACGACGTCGTTGTTCACAAGCCCCGCCTTTACCATCTCGGTGTTGGCGGCAAGCACGTCAAGCCCGGCCGATACGCAAGACGAGCGTTCGATCGCCCCCACTCCCGTCATCAAAAGAAACGCCAAACAAAAAAGTAAGCCGACAAAAACGATTTTTCGGTTTTTCATATTCTTATCTCCCTTCCGATATCTTTTCTGCTTTCAATATATCCGCTCGCTTGTCTTTTTATGACGCTTTTGCGCTTCAAATTTATCAAAATGCCTCCGCAAAGCCCTTGATTTCATAGAGAAACTGTGTTACAATAAAAAAGACGCTTTATAAACGGAGACAAATATGGAAATCCTAATCAGTAAAAACCAAGAGGAAAAGACCGTGGGACAGATCCTGCGCGGCGACTTGCAGCTTTCAAGCAAGATCATATCCTTCTTGAAAAAGAAACCCGACGGTATTTTGCTCAACGGCGAGCACGCCACCGTTCGCAATAAGGTAATGTATAACGACCTTCTCTGCATCAATTATAAAGACGAGGACGAGCCCTTTGACAAAAGCCGTATTGAGCCTGTCGATCTCTCCTTTGAAGTCGTCTACCAGGACGAGGATATTCTCTTGGTCAATAAGCCAGCAGGAATGCCGACACATCCCTCGCACGACCACCAAAGAGACACGCTCGCCAACGGCCTTGCGCATATGTGCAAGGTTGTGGGAAGTCCTTTCGTTTTCCGTCCGGTCAATCGGCTTGACAAAGACACGAGCGGACTTGTTTTGGTTGCCAAAAACAAATTGGCCGCCTACCGTCTCTCCGAATCCATGAAAAAGGGCGAGATCCACAAAAGCTACGTCGCCGTTCTTTGTGGCACCGTTACGTCGTCATCTGGGGAACTGATCCATTTTATGCGGCGTGCGCCGGGCAGTAAAATGCTCCGTCAAATCTGCTTGCAAAACGACGAGGATGCCATGATGGCATTTACAAAATACAAGAAAATTGTCTCAAATGATATGTTTTCGTTGGTTGTAGCCGCTCCCATCACAGGAAGAACGCACCAAATTCGGTTGCAATTTGCGGGAGACGGTCACCCGCTCGTTGGAGATACGCTATACGGCTATCCGTTTGAGCACATCGGCCGTCAGGCGCTTCACGCCTTCCGTCTCTCTTTCCCACATCCCATCACGCAAAAAAGAATGCAGTTTTCGATACCGCTCCCAAAGGATCTCTCCCTGCTTTGTCAAAAGCTTTTTGGGCGCAACGATTTCTCGTATTGAAGGTACACGATGAACAAAGATCAAAACGGGCGTCCCTTACGTCCCACGATGAAAATTCCGAAAAAAATCCGTTTGCCCGAGGAAAAGATCCCCCTGTGGAGCCTTATTCTTCTTGGGCTTTTCGTGCTTTCGCTCGTTCTGCTTCTGATCGCACGGACAAGCCCCTCTTTTGCCGAGTTTTTCAATCGGAACATAAGCGGCACATTGCGCGTCACGCTGGCCATTCTTACCAACATCATTCCCTTTTCGCTGGCCGAATTTCTGCTTCTCGCGCTTCCCGTTTTTCTCTTTCTCGTAATTCGATACGCTATTCGTCATAAAACAAAAAGCTGGAGATGCGTTCTTTCTTACGTCATCTCGCTCTTGTCGGCCGTTTCGCTGCTCTTTACGCTTTTCGTTTGGGTATACGGCATGGGCTACCACACGCCCACGCTTGACGAGAGACTTTCGCTTGAAAACGAGCCCGTGTCGGCCGAGGAGCTTGCCAACACGGCCAGAAGGTTGATCGACGAGATGGAAGAATGCCTCATGTTTATCAACTATCGGGAGAACGGTTCCTCCGCCATGCCCTATTCGCTGAACCAAATGAACGAAAAGCTAACGGCAGCCTATCGAAGCTTGGCTTCGGAGCATACCTTTTTGCAATCACACAAAAGCCGCATAAAGCCCGTGCTTCTCAGCCGCGCCATGTCCTATGCGCATTTCACGGGATTTTATACCTTTTTTACGGGCGAGTGCAACATCAACGTGGATTTCCCCGACTACACGCTTCCCTTCACGGCCGCGCACGAGCTTGCGCACGGCCGCGGCATCGCACGCGAGAACGAGGCCAATTTCATTGCGTTTCTCATCTGTATGGAGTCGGAGGACAACTATATCCGATACTGTGGGCTTCTCAATATGTACGAGTATATTACCGCCGCGCTCTACGAGGCGGACACCGATGAGGGCAAGCCGCTCTATCATTGGGTGACAGACGTTTTGGATGAACGCGCAAGGGGCGAGCTTCGCGCCTATTCGGAATTTTTCGAGCCCTACCGCAATTCGCATATCTCGGCAGTGTCGGGCGCGATCAACGATAGTTTTCTCAAAGCAAACGGCGCCAAGGAGGGCGAAAAAAGCTACGGCCTTGTCGTCAATTTAACCGTCTCTTACTACAAAAGTCTGTCAACATAACGGGATTTTTCGATATACTGTAATAGAGAAGTATTGCCTCGTTTTGTTTTTCACAAAAAAGATAGAATTTATAACAAAAAATAACAAAAAAATACAAAAAATATAAAAAAACCCCTTCCCTTTTTTGACAATATGTGCTATAATATATATGTATCTCTATATTTTAACTCTTGAAAAGGAGTAATGAGAATTGACTGGTAATCCAAAAACACCTCAAAGCATGGATAAAATTATTATAAACGGCGGAAATCGGCTTTTCGGAAGCGTTGAAACCAGCGGCATGAAAAATGCGGCGCTCCCCATCCTGTTTGCTACGATCTTAACCAAAAGCAAATGTGTGATTGAAAACCTCCCTTCCGTCAGCGACGTCACCCTCTCGCTTTCCATTTTGAAGGAGATGGGTGCTTCGGTGCGCTTTCTGAATCCCACGACCGTTGAGATCAATACCTCGTCCTTTACGCAAGGAACGGCTCCTTTTGACCTCGTAAGCAAAATGAGAGGCTCTACATACCTCCTTGGTGCCGAGCTTGGTCGGTTTGGAAGAGCCAGCGTAAATTATCCCGGCGGTTGCGATTTCGGCGTCCGTCCCATCGACCAGCATATCAAAGGCTTTGAAGCACTTGGTGCTACCGTTTGGACCGAAAACGGCTATGTCAAAGCGATCGCAAAAAACGGACTGCGAGCCAATAGCGTATATTTCGACGTTACGTCGGTTGGAGCCACGGTAAACGTTATGCTTGCCGCGGTGCTTGCCGAGGGCATGACGGTCATTGAAAATGCGGCGCGCGAGCCTCATATCGTTGACCTTGCCAACTTCTTTAACACCTGCGGTGCCAATATCACGGGAGCCGGTACCAGCGTGATCAAGATCCGTGGCGTAAAAGCACTTCACGGTTGCACCTATACCATTATTCCCGACATGATCGAGGCCGGAACCTTTATGGTGGCCGCCGCCATGACGGGAGGAAGAGTTCATGTCACTAACCTTATTCCGAAGCATATGGAAACGGTTTCCACCAAGCTTATGGAAATGGGCGTACAGATCGACGAGCATGACGATGCAATCACCGTCACTTCGGACGGAAATTTAAGAAGCATAAATATCAAGACCCTTCCCTATCCCGGCTTCCCCACCGATATGCACCCGCAGTTCGGTGCGGCACTTTGCTTTGCGAATGGCACGGGCATGATCACCGAGGGCATTTGGGAAAGCCGCTTCCGCTACACCGAGGAGCTTCGCAAGATGGGTGCCAACATCGCGGTAGAGGGTAAGACGGCGGTATATACGGAGACTCCTCAGATGTCCGGTGCGCGCCTGACGGCAGTTGACCTGCGCGGTGGCGCGGCAGTTCTGATCGCGGCTCTTGCCGCCAAGGGAACCTCCGAGATCACGGGGGTTGACGTGATACGACGCGGCTATTACGATATCGTTGGAAAGCTGAGGGCACTCGGTGCCGACATTCACGAGGAAATCCAGTATTTCAGCGGTGCTAATATAGGCTAATCGTGGAAAGGACTGCTTAGCAGCAGTCCTTTCCTCTTTGAGAAAGGAAATGTATGAAAAACCTCTGGATATATTTACGGGCGTACAAAAAAGAGATCGTGTTAAGCCCTCTCTTTAAACTGCTCGAGGCATTTTTTGAGCTTACCGTGCCGCTTGTGGTTGCGTCGATCGTGGACGTCGGCATCGGAAACGGTAACACCGCACACATCGTCAAATGCACGCTTCTTATGGCGCTTTTGGGCCTTGTGGGGCTCATCTGCGCGGTCACGGCACAGTTCTTTGCCGCGCGTGCCGCGGTGGGCTTTGCCGAAAAGGTGCGCTCGGCACTTTTCCGCCACATTCAAACGCTCTCCTACACCGAGCTTGACACGCTCGGCTCCTCGTCACTCATCACCAATATGACCAGTGACATCGGCCAGCTTCAAACCGGAGTCAATCTTGTTTTGCGTCTGTTTTTGCGCTCGCCCGTTATCGTGTTTGGTGCCATGATCATGGCCTTTGCCATCGACGTGCGTGCGGCTATTCCCTTCGTTCTCCTCATTCCCGCCCTTTCGATCGTCGTCTTCGGCATTATGCTTGCGGGTATACCGCTTTACAAAAAGGTGCAAAAGCGACTTGACCGTATGCTCGGCATCACGCGCGAAAATTTAAGCGGCGTACGCGTGGTGCGCGCCTTTAACATGGAGGAAACCGAAAAAGAGTCCTTCCGCGCGGCCAACGAAGCCTTTACTGCCGCACAAAAATTTGCGGGTGGCATTTCGGCACTTATGAATCCGCTCACCTTCGTGCTGGTCAACGCGGCAATCGTGCTTTTGGTTCACCGCGGCGCCTTGCGCGTCAATAGCGGCGTTCTGACACAGGGACAGCTTATCGCGCTCTATAACTACATGACGCAAATTTTGATCGAGCTTGTGAAGCTTGCCAATCTGATCATCACGATCACCAAGGCCATGGCCTCGGGAAACCGTATCGGCGAGGTGCTGCAGCAAGAACCAAGCAAGACTACACCTTCTTCCCTTTCGCCCGAAGAAACGACCAATGACGCCATCCGCTTCGAAAAGGTTTGTCTCAAATATAAAGGCGCAGGTGCCGAATCGCTCACCGATATCAGCTTCTCGATTGAAAAGGGACAGGTCCTCGGCATCATCGGCTCCACGGGCTCGGGCAAAAGCTCGCTCGTATCCATGATTCCGCGCTTTTATCCCGCCTCAAGCGGCCAGATTTTCATTGATGGCAGACCGATCGATCGCTATCCCGAGGACGAGCTTCGCCAAAGGATCGGCATGGTACCGCAAAAGGCGGTGCTTTTCAAAGGCACGGTACGCTCCAACCTTCTTTTCGGCGCACCAAACGCCGACGACGAGACGCTTACGGAAGCCTTAAAGGCCGCACAAGCCTTCGACTTTGTCGCCAAAAAGCCAAAGGGACTTGACGAGCCCGTCGAGCAAGGCGGCCGCAATTTTTCGGGCGGTCAGCGTCAGCGTCTCACCATTGCGCGTGCGCTTGCCAAACGCCCGGAGATCCTGATCCTTGACGACAGCGCCTCGGCACTCGATTACGCGACCGACGCCGCTCTTCGCAGTGCGATCCGCTCGCTTCCCTATCATCCGACCACGGTGATCGTCTCCCAGCGCACCTCCTCCATTCGCTTTGCCGATAAGATCCTCGTCCTCAACGACGGCGAGGCAGTCGGCCTTGGCACGCACGAGGAGCTGTTGGCGGCCTGTCCGACCTATCGGGAAATCCACGACTCGCAATTTGAGTCGCAAACGGGAGGTGCCATATGAAAAAGACACTTCGCAAAACCGGAACGGTGCGCCGTATCCTTTCGTATCTGCAGGCATACCGCTGGCTTTTCCTCCTGACGCTTCTCCTTGCCGCACTCACAGTAGCCGCCACACTTTTGCTTCCCATCTTGATCGGTGACGCCATCGACCTTATCGTAGACAAGGGACAGGTGGACTTTGCAGGGCTTTCCCCCATCCTCACGCAAGCACTCGTACTGATTGCCGTCGGCACGCTTGCTTGGTGGCTCATGAACATCTGCAACAATAAGATCACCTACGAGATCGTACGGCGCGTTCGTACCGACGCGTTCCACAAGATACAAACGCTTCCCATTTCCTATCTCGATTCGCACCGAACAGGAGAAACGGTCAGCAAAATCATTTCGGACGTCGAGCATTTTGCCGACGGACTCCTAATGGGCTTCACGCAATTTTTCACGGGTGTGCTGACCATCCTCGGCACGCTTGGCCTTATGCTTTCCATTAACGTAAAGATCACGATCGTCGTCGTAGTCGTCACGCCGCTCTCGCTTTTCGTTGCCTCCTTCATCGCCAAGCATACGCACACGATGTTTATGGAGCAATCCCGCGTGCGCGCCGAGCAAACGGCATTTGTGGAGGAGATGGTCAGTAATCAAAAGGTCGTCAAGGCCTTCCTGCACGAAAAGCAGGCCATAGAGGATTTTGATTGGATCAACCACGCGCTCTCCAAGTGTTCGCTCAAGGCCACCTTCTATTCCTCCTTGACCAATCCCTGCACCCGATTTATCAACAGTCTCGTTTACACGGGCGTGGCGCTTTTCGGCGCGCTTATCCTCGTCGGAGGGAACGGCGGCAGCTTCTCGGTCGGTGCGCTCACCTGCTTTTTGAGCTACGCCAATCAGTATACCAAGCCCTTCAATGAAATATCGGGCGTTATCACCGAGCTTCAAAACGCACTCGCCTGCGCTTCGCGC
Source organism: Eubacteriales bacterium (assembly GCA_045636005.1). Classification (GTDB taxonomy): domain Bacteria; phylum Bacillota; class Clostridia; order Oscillospirales; family CAG-272; genus RGIG8775. Next base: position 8,150 of record JAZTWS010000300.1, read on the forward strand.
ATTTTCGAGCTGATCGACGAGCCCGCGCAAATCTCCGACAAGGACGCCGAGACGCTTGTAACCGACGGCGAGCCCACGGTGAAGCTTTCACACGTATACTTCTCCTATACGCCCGAGCAAAAGCTCATCGAGGACTTAAACCTCGTTGCCCTACACGGCAAGCGCGTGGCTATCGTTGGCCCTACGGGTTGCGGAAAGACCACGGTCATCAACCTTCTGATGCGCTTTTATGACGTGACGGGAGGCGCGATCTCCATCGGTGATAAGGATATTCGCGCGGTCACGCGAAGAAGCCTTAGAGAAAATTACGGCATGGTGCTTCAAGAGACATGGCTCCGCTCGGGCACCGTACGCGACAACATCACGCTTGGGCGCGACGGCTTTTCCGAGGAGGAGATCGTTGCCGCCGCCAAGCTCTCGCATGCCGACAGTTTTATCCGCCGTCTTCCCGACGGCTACGACACCGTGATCGGCGAAAACGGCGGCCTTTTGTCACAGGGACAGAAGCAGCTTCTCTGCATCGCGCGCGTCATGCTCCGTCTGCCGCCTATGCTGATACTCGACGAGGCGACCTCCTCGATCGACACGCGTACCGAGCAAAAGATCCAGAGTGCCTTTGCGCGTATGATGACGGGGCGCACCTCCTTCATCGTGGCACACCGTCTTTCCACCATCAAGGAGGCCGATATCATTCTTGTGATGAAGGACGGCAATATCATCGAGCAAGGCAACCATAAAGAACTTCTTGCGCGCGGCGGCTTCTACGCCACGCTCTATCACAGTCAGTTTGAGGAGTAAGGGATCCCGTAGCTTTTCGCGTATTTCTCGGCAAAGCTTCCACGCGCGCAGAAAACGGTGAGCGAAGGGCAACCGTCAAAGCAGCCGTATTCAATCTTTTCCACACTTGACGGAATGGAGACGCTTTTGAGTCCCCTGCAGCCCGAAAAGGCAAACCACCCAATGCTCTTAATGCCGTCGTGCAAAACGACCGACTCCACTGCCGTATTTTTAAACGTTTCCTTGCCAACCGAGGTCACGGGAATCCCGTCGATCTCGCGCGGCAGGGTGACGTTTTTTTCTTTTCCCGTGTAGCCCGTCAGCGTGATCTCACCGTTTGCAACCGTGTAAAGATAAACGCCGCGGCTCTCGGCAAGCGCAGCCTCCAAGGTCTTGATCTCTTCCCGATAGGCCGCCACCGTCCTATATTGCTCGTTCTTGAGGGCCGCAAGCTCACTCTCAAGCGCGCGCACGCGCTCCTCGTAATAAAGTGCCGCATCCGTGGTGCCGCTCTCCCCTTTCCCCAAAAAGAATTCCGCCCCAAAAAAGATAACGAGCACGCTCAAAAGCAGTATGCCGAAAAGCTTCCAAATTTTCATATTTCCTCTCCCTTTTCTCGATATTTAATATAAATGTATGCCAAAGGCGTGCGGCAAATTCTGCCGACCGATATTTTTATGCAGATAAAAATTCGGCAAACCTCTTGACTTTCTTCGCTATTCGTTATATAATAATAAAGCCGTTTTTAACGGGCCATTAGCTCAGTTGGTTAGAGCTACCGGCTCATAACCGGTCGGTCCAAGGTTCGAGTCCTTGATGGCCCACCAAAAAAAAGCACTTGCAAAGCAAGTGCTTTTTTTATCCGATTCGAAGGATCGGTAGGGTAACAATAGATATTTACTGCCCCTTCACGTAGCGCTTTCCAAACACGGTGAAGTCGATCACGGCAGGCAAGATGCCCTTCGGCCACTCGGTGATGCGAAGACGTACCTTGCGGCAAACGCCGGCGTCGAAATCGCAATAGTCGATGTTTCTGTCCTCGTTGAGGTCGCGGCGGTCAAGAAGCGTGTACCACGTCTCTCCATCAAAGCCCTCGATCACGTAGCGAATCGCACCGGGGAGAATGCCCTTGGCATAATCCAAACCAAGATCCTTCCACCAAATTCTCGAGGCGCTCACCTTATATGTGGCATACAAATCGACTGTAAGGGTCGGCTCCTTGTCATCCGCTTCGGGTTGCCACCAGGTGATTGAGCTTTCGTCCGTGGCATAAAAGGCGTCTCTTCCCTCACGCTCGGAGGAGGGCTCGGGACGGCGCCATGCGGTCAGCGGAAAATCTCCCGTGGCATTCATGCCGGGACGCTTATCGGTGGTCTTTGAGGGAACGTACTGAGGAATGTCGGTCACGCCGCTGGGGCAGAAAAGCTCGCCGTTTTCGTCAACGTCCACAAGATCCATTCCGATCCGTCGCTCGTATATAAAGGTGGACGGCGCAATGACCGTGTAGAACGCCCAAAGGCTTCCGCCGGGGCCATGCTCAACACAACCGTGTCCCGCCCCCTTGACGATGCCCGTCAGGTGGCGTACAACCGGGAATACAATGTGTACACAGGATATCTGCTTGGAGAAAAGGTGTCTGTTTGTTCCACCGGTAT
>JAZTWS010000301.1:0-5310 GCA_045636005.1 Eubacteriales bacterium
ATAAAGTATAACACGAATAGTGGGCAATGTCAATATATAAAGAAGTAGAAAAACCGTGCACAAAACCTTGAAATTTTGTGCACGGCTATATATTTTTTACTTTTCGATCTTCTTGGCCACTCCAAGAATGTGGTAATAGTAGATCGGCATAGCGCCCCAACCGTGGCAGAGGCTTCCTGCGTTGTCAAAGTCGTTTGCCCCAACCATAGTTTCCCAGAAGGATGTAGCACCCGCGTCAAGCATATACTTATACATTCTGTCGATGTCCTCCAAAATGTAATCGTGATACTTTTCGGGATTTACCTTGAGAAGCGCGTCGTATTTTCTGCCTTTGCCCGAAAGAGAGGTGGTGGAGATTTCCTCGTTGGCAAGTGCTTCGGCAATGCGCTCGGCCTTCTCACCGCTGATCGCACCGCAGATAATGGCACCTGCGTTTACGTTCTCGCTGTAGAACTCCTCGTCGGTACGGTTCTGGAAAAGTCCCGTTCTTTCGTTAAACCATGTGTCATAGATCTTTTTGTTGAGCGCGTCTTGCTTTGCCTTGTAGTCGGCCTTTACACCGATCCAATCGGCTATTTCCTGCATCATACCGAGTGCTTTGGAAAAGCTGCAGTTAAGTGAAGCGTCAAAAGGAGATGCGGTAGCAGGTCTCTGACCCATGTAATAAGACAAGCCCTCAGCCCACTCGTAGAAGTTCCAACAACCCTTTTCCTCAGGGAAGATCGGAACAAGCCCGTCCTCCATGTGATTGAGGTAGGCGTCCATCAGGACGACGAGGGTGGGATATACCTCTTTGACAAGGCTTGCGTCCTTTGCGTGCTTATAATATTCGTATATCGTGGTCACGTATGCCAAAGAGCTGCTTGGAATACAGGTAGGAATGGGATACATATCGCCCTTGAAGGGAGTGGCGATGTGCTGAAGTCCGTCCTCTCTTTGATTCATGCCCACAAGCTTGAGTGCGGCGCGTGCAAAGTTGTATTCCTCAAAGGCGTAATAACCGCAAAGGCTTTGAAATCTTGCGTCGCCAATGTACATGGTCTGCTCACGCCACGGGCAATCCTCGTAGTGGTCGTGCATACAGAGAATGAGCGAACGAAGCGCGGTTTCATAAATACGGTTGCGAAGCTCGTTACCGCAATCTACGGGGATAATGTTGACGGGATATACGCATGGGTAGAGCGTAAGATAGTCGATCTCAATCGGCTCTGTGAACTCGATCTCAAGATATCGGCAACCGAAGCGGCGGAGATAGTTGGAAAATTCGGTTACGCCCTCGTCAACCGTAAGGTCAACGTAGAAATTGCGGCAGCCGATGACATCGCGTACTTGACCGTCCTCAATGTGCTCGCCCCACATCAGACGAAGCTTTTGCTTGACGGGGGAGGTGAGACGGAGCGTGGGAAAGCCGACCTCCTCACGACCGAGGTCATAAAGGATGCGGTTGCCCTTTGTGCGAACGAATTTGGAATCGATCGCAGGCAAAATATCCATTCTCTTGATGGGACGGGGAAGCGGGGCCTCCATGATGCCCTCGCCGCCGAGTGCGCTCTCCTCAAAGCCTTCTACAAGCTTGGTTTTCCAGCCGTCCTCATTAGCGGCTATGTAGTGATAGCCCCAGCCAATTTGAGGCGAAATCTTTCTTTGCAGCTTGTTCTGATACAACGGGCTGAGTCTCGAAAGCGTATTCTCATCCGATTCCTTGACGAGCTTACCGTCCTCGTAGATCTCATACCAAAGACCTGCATTTGAGGTGTAATATGACCAGTTCGGTGCGCCATAGTACCAGACCTCGATGGCAATTGCATTTTCGCCCTCATTGAGATACTCGGTGATGTCGATTTCATCGTAAATCTTATAGAAGGGGTAATCACGGTACTGATTACAGCTTACGAACTTGCCATTGATGTAAAGCGTGTAATCCGAGTCAACTGACAGCTTGATTTCGGTTTTTTTGCCCGAGAAATTCAGCGGAATAAAGAAATCCGCGTGACTGTCCACCATCTGTCCGTTTTTCAGCCATATCCATTTTGCCATTTGTGCTTCCTCCCAAATGAAGTTTTTTAATCTTTGTTCGCCTCAAGAACGTGATAGTAATAAACGGGCATTGCGCTCCAGCCGTGGCAAAGGCTTGCCGCATTGCCGAAATCGCTCTCGCCGTTTTCAGTCTCCCAGAAGGATGTAGCACCCGCCGCAAGCATTTTGCCGTAGGTTTTATCAATGTCCGACAAAATGTACGAGCGGTATTTTTCCTTGCCCGCGAGGATAAGTGCATCGTATTTGAAGCAGACCATGCTCAGAGAGCACTTTGTGATCGAGTGCTCGCTTACGAGAATATCGGCGATCTGCTTTGCCATGTCATCCTCGGCGGCACCGCAGAGAATAGTGAGCGCATTAACAAGCTCGCTGTAATTTTCCTCGCCCGCGCGGTTGATAAAGAGGCCCTTTTCTTTGTTGTAGAAGGTCTCGCGGATCCTCTGATTGAGCGCGCTCTTTACTGCGCGGTAGTCTGCCTTTTCGCCGAGCCAATCGCAAATGCTCTGCATTCTTTCAAGCGCAATGGAGAACAGACAGTTGAGTGCCGTTTCATAAGGCGTGGTGGGCTCCTTCACGCTTCCGTCCATGTCGTCGGTCCACTCGTAGAAATTCCACGCGCCGTCAGCACCGTCAAACATGGGGAGAAGTCCATCCTGCATACGCGTGAGGCAGGCGTTTATAATTTTGTTCAGCTTGGGGAATGCCTCTTTGAGGAGCGAGAGATCCTTGGTATGGAGGAAATACTCGTAAACCATTGTGACATAATGCAACGAGAAGGAGGGGATTGCCGAGGGGATAGGATGCATATCACCTTTGTAAGGCGTACAAATATTAAGCAAGCCGTCCGCTCTGTTATCCTCGGCCATCAGGCGAAGAGCGGCACGCGGAAATTTGTATTCTCCAAAGGCGTAATAACCGCAGATGACCTGATTTCGGGAATCCATGGCGTACATGGATTGCTCGCGCCAGGGGCAGTCCTCATAGTGATCGTGCATACAGAGCACAAGCGTTCTTGCCGAGGTCTCGTAAATGCGATTGCGAAGCTCGTTTCCAAAATCAAACGGCAGAATATTGACGGGATATTCACTTGGGAAAAGTGTCAGATAGTCCACCTCAACGGGCGTTTCGTATTCCAGCTCAAGATATCTTGCGCCAAGGCGGCGGCAGTAGTTGGAAAGCTCGGTCACGCCTTCATCAACCGTAATGTCGATCGAGAAGTTTCGGCAATCAATGATACCTCTTACACGGCCATCGGTGATATGCTCACCCCACCAAAGCTTGAGCTTTTGCTTGACGGGAGAGGTCAAACGGAGCGTGGGGAAGCCTACCTCCTCGCGTCCGAGATCGTAGAGCATGCGATTTTCCTCGGTGCGAAGGAATTTTGATTGGATGGCAGGAAGAATACGGAGTCTTTCAATGGGGCGCGGAATGGGAGTGGAAATGCCCTCGCCACCGAGTGCGCTCTTCTCAAAGCCCTCTGCGAGCTTTGTTTTCCAGCCGTCCTCGTTGGCGGCAATATAGTGATACGTCCAACCGATCTGCGGGGAGATCTTTCTTCTCATGCCGTTTTGATACATGGGGCTGAGTCTCGAGAGTGTATTCTCGTCCGATTGCTTTTTAAGCTTGCCGTCCTCGTAAATTTCATACCAAAGGCCTGCATTGGACGAGTAGTAAGAGAAATTGGGGGCTCCGTAGTACCAGACCTCAATGGCGATGGCGTTTTCACCCTCCCTGAGATATGCGGTGATGTCGATGTTATCATAGATTTTATAAAAAGGGAAGTCTCTGTACTGATTACAACTTACAAAATTTCCATTGACGTAAAGCGTGTAATCCGAGTCGGCGGAGATGCGGATCTCGGCCTTTTTACCCAAAAAATCAAGCGGAACAAAGAACTCCGCATGACTGTCAGCCGTCTGTCCATCTTTGAGCCATATCCATTTTGCCATATACGTTTCCTCCGTAATATATGTAAACTTTAGTTGTGTTTAGTATAGCATGAGAAGGCTGCAAAGTCAACCGTATTGCAGAATTTTCGCAAAAAATCCGCGCACGTTTCCGTGCGCGGATGATAGGTGATTTTACTTTTTCTTTGCCACACCGAGAATGTGATAATAGTAGATCGGCATGCCGCTCCAACCGTGGCACATACTTCCTGCGCCCTCGAAGTCCTCGGCACCGATAACGGTCTCCCAGAAGGTCGTAGCACCGGCATCGAGCTGACGGCCGTACATCTCGTCAAGGTCATTCAGGACGTAATCGCGGTACTTTTCCTTGTTGACCTTAAGGAGTGCATCGTACTTGTTGCACTTCCAAGCGAGCGAGGAGGTGGAAAGCTTGTCGGTGGCAAGTGCGTCGGCAATATGCTCGGCCTCCTTGCCCGTAACGGCGCCGCAAAGGATGGCAAGGCCGTTCACACACTCGCTGTAGAACTCCTCATCGGTACGGTTTTGAACCCAACCGGTGTTCTTGTTGAACCAGGTTTCGTAGATCTTCTTGTTGAGCGCATCCTGCAGCTTCTTGTAATCCGACTTCACGCCGATCGAGGTGCAGATGTCGTGCATTCTGCCGAGCGCGAGCGAGAAATTGCAGTTGAGTGCGGCATCAAACGGCGAAGCGGTGGCAGGTCTTTGGTCCTTGCTGTAGGAAAGACCCTCGGCCCATTCGTAGAAGTTCCAGCAACCGGTTTCACCCTCGGGGAAGATGGGAAGAAGTCCGTCTTCCATATGGTCGATGAAGGCCTTCATCGAATCGGTAAGCTTCTCAAATACGTCTCTTGCCAAGGAATAGTCATGGGAATGTGTGCAGTATTCGTGTACGACCTGAACGAAGCCGGGGGTCGTGCCGGGGATGCAGGAGGGGATGGGATACATATCACCCTTGTAGGGGGATACGATGTTAAACAGTCCGTCGTCTCTGTGGTCTTTGCTGATCAGATAGATCGCGGCACGCGGGAAGATGTACTCGCCAAAGGCGTAATAGCCGCAAAGGCTCTGGTTTCTTGCATCGCCGACGTACATGGTCTGCTCACGCCAGCAGCAGTCCTCGTAGTGATCGTGCATACACATATAGATGGTTCTTACTGCGATATCGTAGATCTTGTTACGACGCTCGCTTCCGCAATCGACGGGAACGAAGTTTACGGGATATACGCAGGGGAATACCGTAAGATAATCCACCTTGACGGGCGTCTCGTATTCGATCTCAAGATATCGGCAACCGAAGCGACGGAGATAGTTGGAGAACTCGGTTACGCCCTCACCAATCGTAAGG
>JAZTWS010000302.1:0-2297 GCA_045636005.1 Eubacteriales bacterium
ACCGCTTCGGAACGCTTGACGAGTTGGTTGCGCAATGAGGCGGTGCCTTCGGTGGATTGCCTTTTTGATGATTTTGTCACTGTGTCTTTTTCGAGTTTCGGGGGAGGAGCACATCAGCAACGTATACCACGCGCACGAAAACGCGGGTATGAAAATTGCACTCACCTTTGACGATGGGCCGCATCCTCGTCTTACGCCCGAAATTTTGAAAATTTTGAAAAAATACAACGTTCCTGCCACCTTTTTTTTGGTGGGGGAAAACGTGAAAAATTATCCCGAAACGGTTGAGAAGATCTTGGCGGACGGCCACGAGCTTGGCAACCACACCTATACGCACGGAAGGGTTTCGGAATACGGATTTTTTGAAATGAAAAGGGAATTCGAGGCCTGCGAATCGGCCATTTACGAGATTTCCGAGTACAAGACCAAGCTGCTCCGCCCACCCGAAGGCCATCTTGACGGTAAGATCAAGGCCATTTCCAAGGAAATGGATTATAATATCATTCTTTGGAATATCGATACGAAGGATTGGGCGCACACCTCGCCCGAGGCCATTTGTAAAAACGTGGCCGAACACATTTCGGGCGGCAGTATTATTTTGATGCACGATTATATCAGCTATAACAGTCCGACGCCCAAGGCACTTGAGCTTTTTATTCCCATACTGTTGGAAAAAGGATATCAGTTCGTGGTGGTGAGTGATTTGATTGGAAGCTATTGAAAATGCAAAAAGCCGAGTCAATTGCTCGGCTTTTTGGTATGTGTAACTTACTGAAAAATACCATAAAGGCATTGGAAAATACCTTTACAAATACGGGAAAAGATGATTAAATGAAGAAAAGATTTGATCCACTTTTTCAAGCGCAAGGAGCTTAAAATCCCAGAGGAAGATAAATACATTTTTTAATATTTTGCAAAAAAAATTGAATATTTTCCAAAGACAAGCCAAGACGGTTGTGATACAATAAAGAAAAGCCTCGTGGAACCCCCGAAAAAATTTGAGAAAATGCAAAAAAAGTATTGACAAAATAATGCGGGGGGGGGGGTATAATCTTTTTAGTAGTTTTATAGCCATAAACACATTGCGGAAAGGAGAATAAAAACCGAAATTCCCAATAAAAAAACCGATATACGCCTTTACAAAAAGACCAAAAAAGATATAATTTAAAGGAGGAAAGTAAAATGAAAGCAAATTGTTTCAAAAAGGTATCTCTTTGGATTCTTACCTTGATCCTGTTGCTTGTCGGCACCGTGCTTGCGGCGTCGGCGGAGGATCTCACGTGGAATCTTTTGGAGGACACCGAAGCGGGCTACGATGTCCAAATATCCGGTGCTTGGACACAGGAAACCGACGGTGACGGCTCGGCGTATTGGCACAACGGAAGCACGGGTGCTTTGTACGTTTACGATACGCAGAACATTCTGGGTACTTATCAGACCTTTTCCATGGAGGGAGACTTCTATTTTGAGGCGTTCCCCTCGGGCCTTCGTGACGGGCAGTACACACCTGAAGATCGTCCGCTTTCCTTTATTTGTTGGAACTACGGCGGTCAGAGCCTTGCGAACAATGCCATTCGTTTGGATAGCCAAGGTTTTGTGTACACGTCCACTTCGGCGTCCTCCAAGACCGACTATCAGTTTGAGACGGGGACATGGTATAACGTTCGCGTTGTTTTCACGCCGCGAAGCGGTCAGTGTGAGATGTTCGTAGACCGCGAAAAGGTGTTGGATTTCATGATCACGCCTTTTGACGCGTCGGTCTCCAATTCCGAGAGCGTTCGCTTTTTTGATAACTTTTACACATGGGGAGCAAGAATGAAAAATTTGTTGGTAAAGACCGATAGCGATTACGTGATCGGTGAGGTGAAGGAAGAGGTTGCCGACTATATCGGTTATCAAGCCTCGAAGATAGAGAACGGCACCTTCTCGATTCGCGCCATTCTCGGTGTAAACAGTACCGAATTCAACCGAATCGGCTACGAGGTTCTCGTGCTTGAAAAGGATGAGGACGGAAATGTTCTTTCCAAGTCGATTTCGAATAAGAGCAAGGTGATCTATGAGACATTGAAGGACGACGATGGAAAGAGTTATAACATCAAGTCGCTTTTCGGCTATAACTACGCGGCGGCGATCGAGGTCGAGGATATTTCCACCGAGCTTGCATATGAATATATTGAGCTTGTGGTTCGTCCCTACGTTCTCGGTATGGACGGAATTCGTAAGTATGGCAAATCTACGGTTTTGACCTATAGCGGTGACATTGACGACGAGGGCTATCCCTCGTTTGCGCGCATTGA
>JAZTWS010000303.1:0-7182 GCA_045636005.1 Eubacteriales bacterium
AATTCCTTGGCTCACAGAACGACATGGCTACGATCCGACTTTGTAGAACTTTTGTAGAATTTTCGCATTGTGTTTTGTTTATTTTGCACAAAAATTGATTTTTCCGCTCTTTTTCGCCTGCAAACAGGAGGTTTTTTTCAAAAAATCCCGTGCGGATACACTTTCGTAACAATTTCGGTGTATAATCACTATATAATAAGGAAGAAAACCACGCAAAAAAGAGGGCAAATCTATGACGAACATCAAAAACAAGCTTTATCTTCTCTCCGCAGCACTTCTCGCGGTGCTTTTAACAGCACTTCACACAGCGTCTCTGCTGACGGCGTACGACGGAACCGTGGGCTATTTCAACAACACGCCTCTCGTGATTACGATGCGCATTCTGTACGCACTCGGCGCCGTTTGGTGTCTCGTCATCCCCTTTTTGACGCCGAAGAAGACCTCTCCCGCCGCACCGCCCACAATCCCCATGACATTCACGGGTTATTTTTCGGGAATCCTCTTTCTCTTTTCGGGCATTCTGCTCTTGAGAAGCGCGCTCGCCGCGCAAAACACGCCAACGTTGGTTTATCTGTTGGCCACCTTCACACTGTTGGCCGCGCCGTTTTTCCTAACAGTCGGCAAAAAAATGCACGCGCCCTGCGGTTTTCTTGTTCTCGGCTTTTTGTTCTGCTTGCTCTTTTATATCTATTTCGATATGTACGTCACCATCAACAGTCCCCTAAAAGTCGCACTTCAGCTTGCAATCCTTAGCGCCATGCTCTTCGCACTTTGCGAGATCCGACGCGGCATTGGCAAGTCCATGCCGCACATTACGGCAGCGGCACGCCCCCTCTGCGCGCTTTTCTGCCTGCCCACGTCGGTGGCCCACCTCGTGTTCGGTGCATCCAACGCCTGCGGTCCCCTTGAGAGAAGCGTGATCTCCCCCGTTTTTTCTCTCCCCTTGCTCGCGCTTGCGCTTTTTGCGCTGGCCGAAATGCTTTTTGAGAAAAGAACAGAAAAATTTTCGTAAAACCTATTGACAAAAAAGAAGAAGCGTGGTATACTCTGTAAAGTATTTTACTTTACACCCTGTTTTTTGAGAGGATACCATGTTCGAAAAGGATGTCAAGGAGCTTTCTCTGCTGCTCGACTTTTACGGTGAGCTTTTAAGCGAGAGAAAGCAGTCGGTTCTCGCCCTATATTATAATGAAGACTTTTCGCTGGCCGAGATCGCCGACGAGATCGGCATATCCAGACAGGGCGCGCGGGAGCTGATCAAAAAGGCGGAGGAAGAGCTTCGTCATTTCGAGGAAAAGCTCGGTCTTGTGGAACGCTTCGAGGAAGCCAAACGCCGTATTGCAACCATTCGCGCGCTGGGCGAGGAAAAAAGTCTCCCCCGTGAGCTGACCGCAGAGATCGAAGCACTCGCAGAATTGTTCAAGTAAAATACCACAACCAAAGGAGGTGCGTTATGTTTCAAAGCTTAAGCGAAAAACTGAACAACGCCTTCAAAAAATTCAAAAACAAAGGAAAGCTTACCGAGGCCGACGTTAAGGCGGGCATGCGAGAGATCAAACTCGCGCTTCTCGAGGCCGACGTTAACTTTAAAGTCGTTAAGGACTTCGTCAACACCGTTTCCGCTCGCGCGGTCGGCAGCGAGGTTCTCGAATCGCTCGTCCCCGCACAACAGGTCATCAAAATCGTCAACGAGGAGTTGACCTCCCTTATGGGTGGCTCGCAATCCAAGCTGACGATCTCCCCCAAGCCCCCCACCGTTGTTATGATGGTCGGTCTGCAGGGCGCAGGTAAGACCACGCACGCGGCAAAGCTTGCAGGACTCTATAAAAGCCAAGGCAAAAGCCCGCTTCTCGTCGCTTGCGATATTTACCGTCCTGCCGCTATCAAGCAGCTGGAGATCCTCGGTGAAACACTGAATATCCCCGTTTTCTCGATGGAAAGCGGCAATTCTCCCGTGAAAATCGCCAAGGAAGGCTTGAAGTTTGCCGAGAAAAAGGGCTACGACATGGTCTTCGTGGATACCGCAGGACGCCTGCATATCGACGAGGAGCTGATGGAGGAACTGAAAAACATCAAGGAAGCGGTAGAGCCTACCGAAATCCTTCTGACTGTCGACGCGATGATCGGTCAGGACGCCGTAACGGTTGCCGACAACTTCAATCAGCTTTTGGATATCACGGGCGTCATTCTCACCAAGCTTGACGGTGACACGCGAGGCGGTGCCGCGCTTTCGGTGCGTCACGTAACGGGCAAGCCCATCAAGTTCATCGGTACGGGCGAAAAGCTGGACAAGATTGAGCCCTTCCACCCCGACCGTATGGCGTCGAGAATTCTCGGCATGGGCGACGTGCTGACCTTGATCGAAAAGGCCGAAAAGACCTTCGACGAGAAAAAGGCGCGCGAGCTTGAAGAAAAGATCCGCAAGTCCACCTTTACGCTTGACGATTACCTCGATCAGTTCTCGCAACTCAAAAGCATGGGAAGCATGGAACAGCTTGCCGCCATGATGCCGGGTGTGAAGCCCTCGGCACTGAAGGACGCCAAGATCGACGAAAAGCTGATGGCACATCAAGAGGCCATCATCAAGGCTATGACCAAGCAAGAACGCACCAAGCCCGAGATTCTTAACGCTTCGCGCAAAAAAAGAATCGCGGCAGGCAGCGGAACCAGCGTCGAGGAGGTCAATCGACTCCTCAAGCAGTTTGACCAGATCCGCAGCCTTATGAAATCCTTCTCGAACCCCGCAAAGCTCTCGCGCTTTGCCAAAGGAAGAATGAAACTGCCGTTTTAAAACGGAATTTCTATAAAAAATCATTTAAAAAACATATTTTGGAGGAAAAGAAAAATGGTTAAAATCAGACTTAAGAGAATCGGTGCCAAGAAGGCTCCCGCATACCGTCTTGTTGTAGCAGACAGCCGCTACCCCAGAAACGGTAAGTTCATCGAGGAGATCGGCTACTACAGCCCCATTTCCGAGCCCGCACAGTTGAACATCGACGCAGACAAGGCAAAGGATTGGCTCAGCAAGGGTGCTCAGCCCACCGAGACGGTAAAGGCGCTTCTCAAGAAATCCGGAATCGTTGACTAATCTCCGTCGGGTACAAGCAGATGACGAATTTGAAAACAACGCTTATCGACATTGCCAAGGCAATCGTGGATACGCCCGATGAAGTCACCGTAACCGAAAGCGAGACCGAGAACAGCATCACCTTGGTGCTGAGCGTGGCCGCTGACGATATGGGCATGGTCATCGGAAAGCACGGTAAGATCGCAAAAGCGATCCGCACGCTCATCAAAGCGGCCGCCGCCAATACGGGAAAAAAGGTCAATGTCGAGATCAAATAACCATCATTGTACGCCCGATACGTTCGGGGAACAAAAGGGCGAGAAATCGCCCTTTTTCCATATTATGAAAAAAGAAGAATTGCAAAGAATCCTTTTTGATTCAAGCGATGATCTCTCTTTTGTTTCCGAAAAAGATGTCGAGGATTTTCGCATCTTTTTCCATACAGAGCGGAGGGATCTTTTTCTCGCGCATGCCAAAAAAGCACTTGCCGAACGGCAAGAAACCGCAAGAGAAATTGAGGCACACGTCAACCGCCTCTCCTCTTGCCTTTTTGAGCTTTCCCAAGACCTTTCGGCACCACTCGAAGACACCGAAAGCCTTGTAAAGCACTGTGCAAATCTCACCGTTTTTACAAAAACCAAAAAAGAGGAAATAAGCAATAATATCCTTATTTCTTTGGCAAATATCATAAGCAAACAAGAAAATGAACGCATTTTTTTACAAATGCAAAAAGAGCTTCTCTTCACAGAGATCGCAGAAAAAGCACTCGGCACACTTCCCTCCGATTGGGATATCACCAAAGCCACCCTCTCTTCCCTGCCACCGCAAACACTTGTCGCACAAGCCGCAAGCGTGTTAAACGTCTACGAGGAAGTCGAGCACTTTTTATCTGCCGTCCTCACCGACGCGGCCAAGGCCGCCAAAAGAAAAGACGCCGCGGGATACCGCAATTTGCTTCACAGCGCCGCCGTTTTTCTGTTTGATACGGCAACTCGCTTGAAATCCGCCAAAAAAGGAGAATAATATGTCCAAATATATACTCGCACTCGACCAAGGAACCACCTCCTCGCGCGCCATTTTGTTTAGTCCAAACGGCGACCCCGTCTCCTCGGCCTCTTACGAGTTTGAGCAGATCTTCCCCCGAAGCGGTTGGGTCGAGCACAATCCCCACGAAATTTTCGGCTCCCAGCTTCGCGCCGCTCGCAAAGCACTCGAAAAGGTGGGAGCCACTGCCGACGATATTCTGACCGTCGGCATCACCAATCAACGCGAAACCACGATCGTTTGGGAACGCGATACGGGAAACCCCATCTATAACGCGATCGTATGGCAATGCCGCCGTACCGCCGCCTTGTGCGACGAATTGGTCAAAAACGGCTATGCCGCGGCCATTTGCGAGAAAACGGGACTTCTCGTCGACGCCTATTTTTCGGCCAGCAAGCTCAAATGGATCCTGGACCATGTAAGCGGCGCACGCGAACGCGCCGCGCGCGGCGAGCTTTGCTTTGGCACGGTCGATTCTTGGCTTCTTTATAATTTAACGGGCGGCAAGGTACACGCCACCGATTACTCCAACGCCTCGCGCACCATGCTTTTCAACATTCACACACTTGCATGGGATGAGGAACTGCTAAAACTCTTTGACATTCCGCTTGCCATGATGCCTGCGGTTCTCCCCTCCGCTCACCGCTTCGGCTTCACCGAAAAAAAGCTTTTCGGTAAAGAGATCGTCATTTCGGGTATCGCGGGCGACCAACAGGCCGCACTTTTCGGCCAAAACTGCACCAAAGCGGGCGATGTTAAGAACACCTACGGCACGGGAGGCTTTCTTCTGATGAACACAGGAAACACTCCCGTCACTTCGCAAAACGGACTTCTCACCTCAATCGCATGGGGCATCGGCAAAGAGGTGACCTATGCTCTTGAGGGCTCGGTCTTTATCTGCGGTGCCGCGATTCAATGGCTCCGCGACTCCATGGGACTTTTGGCAAGCTCGGCCGAGAGCGAGGAGATCGCCATGCGCGTGAAGGACACCGACGGCGTTTGCTTCGTTCCCGCTTTCGTCGGCCTCGGAACGCCTTATTGGGACCCATACGCGCGCGGTGCCATCTTCGGCATCACACGAGGCACCACCAAGGCGCATATCGTACGCGCGGTGCTTGAGGCTATGTGCTTTCAAACCGCCGACGTTGTGCGCGTGATGCAAAAGGACGCCGGCCAAACGCCCCTCGCACTCCGCGTGGACGGCGGTGCCAGCGCCAACGACCTTTTGTTGCAAATGCAGGCCGACCTTTTGAATCTTCCCATTCGTCGCCCGGCTTGCGTGGAAACCACCGCCTTCGGCGCGGCGTCGCTTGCCGGACTTTTTGAGGGATGCATGGAAAAGCCGAGCGAAAGAAACACCGTCACCGAATTTCTCCCACGCATGTCCGAGTCCGAGCGCGAAACAAAAATGGCACTCTGGCATAAAGCGATCGAAAGAGTGCGAAATTGGTCAAACGAATAGAGGAAAGGCATACGGTTCGCATGAGTCGAACGCCTATCGCGCATACTACAAAATACAAAAAGAAAAAAGGAAAAAAGAATGATTAAAAAGAGAAAATGTGCCGTAATCGGTTGTGGCTTTGTCGGCGCCACGACCGCCTATGCGCTGATGAAAAGCCGACTTTTTTCCGAAATGGTGCTTCTTGACATTGACCGCAAAAAAGCCACAGGCGAGGTGGAAGACCTTTGCCACGGACTCTCCTTCAATTCCCCCATGGAAATCTATGTAGGCGATTATGAAGATTTAGCAGACGCCTCCATTATCGTTATCGCGGCAGGCGCAGGCCAAAAGGAAGGCGAGACACGCCTTGATCTTTTGGGCAAGAATGTACGCATCTTCGAGAGTATTATATCCAATATACGCCGCGTCGGCACGGAGGCCATTTTGCTTGTGGTCACCAATCCCGTGGACGTACTGACGCTTGTCACACTCGAGCTTTCGGGCTTTCCCAAAGAGCGCGTCATCGGTTCGGGCACGGTGCTTGACACGGCGCGCTTGAAATATCTGCTCGGCAAACGCTTCGACGTTGACGCGCGCAACGTACACGCCTTCATTCTCGGCGAGCACGGCGATAGCGAATTTCCCGTCTTTAGCAGTGCCAATATCTCGGGCGTTGACCTTGCGGATTTCTGCGCGGCAAACTGCAAAAACGAAGGACTTTGCAGCACGGAAAGCCTGTATCCCGTGTTTGAGGACGTCAAAAACAGCGCCTACCGCATCATCGAAGGCAAGGGCGCAACCTATTACGCCATCGCCGAGGCGGTGGTACGCATCGTGGCCGCCATCGTAAGAGACGAAAAAACCATTTTGCCCGTCTCGGCATATGTGGAGGACTACTATAACGCCAGTGGCGTTTGTATCAGCGTCCCCTGCATCGTCGGCAAAAACGGTATCGAAAGCGTACTCAAAATTCCGCTTGATAAGGACGAGCAGGAAAGATTTCGCCACTCGGCCTCGGTCATTCGCTCGGCCGTCGATTCCGTAAGCGCAATCCATTGAAATATAAAAAATACGGGGGAGCCTTAAACGGATCCCCCCTCTCGCATTTTACCATTTCAAATTTTGATTTGCAAAAACCGAGTCACCAATGCAAACTCTTTTTACCATTTCCGAAAGCTTTTGTGCATTTTGGCAAAAACTTTGCTAAAATTTTAACGAAAATAATTGAAGAAACCTCTTTACAAATGGCGAAAAAAGTGATATTATATATGGGAATGATATTTTTTATTTTATCATATTTTTTATTAGGAGGAATTGATCATGGCAATTCAAAGAAAAAAAATGTCCATGGACGGTAATACCGCGGCGGCGCACGTTTCGTACGCTTTTACCGAGGTTGCCGCAATCTACCCCATCACACCTTCTTCCGTAATGGCTGAGCTGACGGACTCTTGGTCTGCAACCGGTCTCAAGAACATTATGGGCGAGCAGGTAAAGGTTATGGAAATGCAGTCCGAGGCCGGCGCAGCAGGTACCGTTCACGGTTCGCTTGCAGCAGGTGCTCTGACCACCACCTTCACTGCTTCTCAGGGACTTCTTTTGATGATCCCCAACATGTACAAGATCGCAG